>JAKSVF010000028.1 GCA_024408235.1 Bacilli bacterium | reverse complement strand
TCTGAGATTAATTGTCGCCCTTCGACAAAACATGGCTTATCGGGCCGGAAACTCATGAATTAAGGTATAACAAAATGAATATCCCAACAAAGATTACCGTATCAAGAATTGCTCTCATTGTCGCGATGCTTATTGCGATGATTTCAGTTGATGCGTTTGTGCCAGACGCAAAGCTCGCCGCTTTCTCTTTTAACTGTGGAAACGGATTGTATATCGGCGGTTTCTACTTGATTCTTTGCATCGTCTTCGTCATCGCTTCATTCACCGACTTCCTTGATGGATATCTTGCGAGGAAATGGCACCAGGTTACGGATTTAGGCAAATTTCTTGATCCTGTTGCAGATAAACTTCTAATAAACATCACATTCATATATTTATGCATCAGCCATTCTCAGCCAGCGTTAGATATCCCTTTCTTCGTTTATGTTGTGATACTCATGGTTGCCCGTGACATTGTCGTTGATGCCTTGCGTTTCATTGCCGCAGGTAAAGGCGTTGTTCTCGCCGCTAACATATTCGGCAAAATTAAGACCGTTTGCCAGATGGTCGCTATACCTTTAGTTTTACTTAATGGTTTCCCGTTTGCATATTTTGATGGTGGATGGATTACAAGAATCGTTGTCTATCTCACAGCGTTTGCGAGCTTATTATCTGGCGTTATTTACGTCGTCCAGAATTTAAAGGTCTTCAAGGAGGAGAACAATGGCTAATCAAACAAAGATTGAGCAAGTTATCAAAGCTCTTAGAGAAAAGAATTTAACTTTAGGTTGCGTTGAGTCTTTAACAGCTGGTCTTTTCGCAGCAACAGTTGCGACTGTACCTGGCGCTTCTGACGTCTTCCATGGAGGACTCATCACCTACCGCTCTGAGGAAAAAGTCAAACTCCTCGGCATTGACAATGAGGAAATCATTAAATACGGGGTTGTTTCTCAACACATCGCAAATGAGATGGCTATCAAAGGAAGAAAGAAACTCGGAGTTGATATCTGCGTATCCTTCACAGGAAATGCCGGTCCTACAGCTGAGCCAGGATGCGCTCCAGTCGGACGAGTAAACATGTCCATTTCCTCAAAATTCGGCATTGTTGAGCTACAGCAGGATTTTGAAGGTCTAAGAAATGAGATTAGAGAAGCATGCGTAGACCGCATGCTTGATCAATTAATTTTGATCCTAGCGTAAAGTTTTTGGTAAAAAATCTGAAAAACTCGACTATATATTAGTGGAGGGCTATTTATGGCTACAAAAAAAGTTGAACCAGTCTTAACAGACAAAGACGTTGCCTTAAAGGAAACGTTAAAAGCTATCGAAAAGCAATATGGCAAAGGTGCAGTCATGCGCATGGGCGAACAGCCACATGTCGATGTTGATGCTATTCCTTCCGGCTCTTTGCTTTTGGATAAGACCTTAGGTATTGGTGGCTACCCAAAAGGCAGAATCATCGAAATCTATGGACCTGAATCTTCAGGTAAAACAACTCTTGCTTTGCAAGCAGTTGCAGAAGCTCAGAAAAAGGGCGGCAGAGCAGCATATGTTGATGCTGAGCATGCAATCGACCCTGAGTATGCAGCAAAGTTAGGAGTTGACATCGACGAACTCATTCTCTCACAGCCAGGAAGCGGTGAAGAGGCTCTTGAAATCGTTGAGATGCTCGCTCAATCGGGCGCAATCGACATCATTATTGTCGACTCGGTCGCAGCATTAGTTCCACAGGCGGAACTCGACGGTGTCATGAGCGACAACCAAGTTGGTTTACACGCTCGACTTATGTCAAAAGCAATGAGAAAACTCGCAGGTGTTCTCTCAAAGACCGGATGTGCCGTCATGTTCATCAACCAGATTCGTGAAAAGGTTGGAGTTATGTACGGCAACCCTGAAACAACAACCGGTGGACGTGCATTAAAGTTCTATGCATCAATCCGTATGGATTTACGCAGAGCTGACGCTATCAAGAGTGGTGCTGATGTCATTGGTAACACAGTTAAAATTAAAGTTGTTAAAAACAAAGTTGCGCCACCATTCAGAACATGCGAAATCGAGATCATCTATGGCAAAGGAATCTCAAAAGAAGGCGAAATCCTTGACCTCTCACTCGATAAGGGATTCATCCACAAAACAGGTAACTGGTACGAGATGTCTGGCGAGAAGATCGGCAATGGTCGCGAAGCCGCAAAAGCTTACATCAAATCCCATAAAGAAGTGTCTGATGAACTTGAAGCAAAACTTCGTGAGTCGATGAAGGAAAGCGACGAGCCAAACGTTGACGAAGAAACAGGGGAAGTCGACCTTTAAAGAATGAGGCCTAAAATGGGCCTTTTTCTTTTTGTGTTTTCAAAATATTCTTTCGATAAAATCTATTTAATTTAAATTAATTACCCTTTTGGGTAGCGGTTTACGCTTTAACTTGATAAAATTACGCTGTACCTAAGGTACTTACCCATAGATTTATTTGGGACATTAGTTTATCGGGGTAACCCGTAAATATATACAACTTAATAAAACCCTATTCTTTGGGTATGGTATGCCTTTCGACTGATTTTTATAGGAGTTTTAAATATGGATCCAGTAATTGCTGGTGTCATAGGCGCAGTTGTCGGATTAGTAATCGGCATCGGTGCTGTTGTCGCCGTATTCATGTTAGTTCCTTCTTTAAGGAAAAAATCAGCATCCAAACAGGCTAAGAGCATCATCCGTGATGCCGAAATCGAAGGAGAAAAGATCCTTAAGAACGCCAAAATCGATGCTAAGCAAGCTGCATTCGAAGCAAAGCAGCAGGCACAGAATGAAATTCGTGTCATGAAGTCTGAAGCCTTAACAGAACAGGCTAAGTTAGACGCAAGAGAAGCTTCACTCAATTCTCGTGAAAAAGACATCAACCGCAAGGAACAGTCTTTAGACGCAAAGAATGATAATCTCGATAAGAAGATCGAAGCTTACGAGAATAAGACCGCTCAGTTAGACGAGAAGATCAACGCAATCCTCGCTGAACTTGAGAAGGTCGCGGGAATGTCTGTCAAAGAAGCGCATGACGAAATCATGTCTAGAGTCGAATCAAAGATGTCTACTGAAATCGCTCAGTACATCAAGAATGCTCAGGATGATGCAAAGTCACAGGCTGAAGCCTTCGCAAAAGACATCATCGCTATCGCGTGCGATAAGTATGCTCAGGATGTCGTTACTGAAAGAACAGTCGCTGTCATTCCTCTTCCATCAGACGATCTTAAGGGTCGTTTAATCGGACGTGAAGGACGTAATATCAGAGTTCTTGAACAGGTTCTTGGAGTTGATCTTGTAATCGATGACACTCCAGAAGTCATTACAGTTTCATGCTTCGATCCAATCAGAAGAGAAATCGCTAGAAGAACTATCGAATCACTTGTTAAAGATGGACGTATCCAACCAGGAAGAATTGAAGAAGTCGCTGCCAAGATGAAGAAAGACCTCGAAGTTGAGACTCAGAAAGCCGGTGAAGAAGCCGCATTCAAGCTTGGTTTACCAAGAGTCAACAGAGAACTTCTCGGATATGTTGGTAGACTCAAATACAGAACCTCATACGGACAGAACGCACTTACACATTCCATGGAAGTTGCATATCTCTGCGGAATCATGGCAGGAGAACTCAAGCTCGATGTCAACCTCGCAAGACGTGCAGGCTTACTCCATGATATCGGTAAGTCAGTCGACTTCGAAATGGAAGGTTCGCACGTATTCCTCGGTTCAGACCTTGCAAAGAAGTACAACGAACCAGAAATCGTTGTTAACTCAATCGAATCGCACCACGGTGACGTCGAAGCTAAGTCAGTTATCGCTCACTTAGTCGCCGCTGCCGATACATTATCCGCTGCTAGACCAGGTTCTAGATCAGAGACAATGGAAACATACATCAAACGTATCACTCAGCTTGAAGAAATCGCTAAGTCATACGATGGAGTTCAGCAGGCTTATGCTATGCAGTCAGGCCGCGAAATCCGTGTTATGGTTCTCCCAGAAAGAATCTCAGATCTTGAGGCTGTAAGATTAGCTCAGGATATGAGAGAAAAAATCGAGACAACGATGACATACCCAGGTCAGATCAAGATCTCTGTCATCCGCGAATATCGTGCAGTTGAAACCGCTAAATAATTGGCGGTTTTTTCGCTCTTATGAATATACTGTTCCTTGGCGATGTCGTTGGTAAGCGAGGCATGTTAGCTATCGAGCTTTCCCTCCCATCTCTTATAAAAAGATATAAGGCTGACTTTGTTATAGTCAACGGAGAGAACGCCACCCATGGTAAAGGCCTCTCAGCAAGTGATTATGATTTCTTTGTATCACTTGGTGTGGATGCAATCACACTCGGAAATCATTGGCACTCAAAGCCACAGATAGATGACTATATTGCTAAGGCCGAACATCTCATAAGACCTCTTAACCTCTTCCATTATCACCAAGGGTCAGGCTCAACCGCCTTTATGTACAATGGATTGGAGATCAGAGTAACAAATGTTTTAGGACAGTCCTTCATGAGAGAGGATGTTAGAGAACCTCTCTTATCAATCAAGAGCGTTATAAACAACAATAACAATTGTATTCACATCGTAGATTTCCACGGTGAGTCGACGAGTGAGAAACAGATAGCGGCATATACGTTAGACGGAAGGGTGGCAGCGGTGCTTGGCACCCACACCCACGTCCAGACTAACGATGCTCGCATACTCCCAAACGGCACCGCATTTATGTGCGATGTTGGAATGTGCGGAGACCCTGACGGAGTAATCGGATTCGAGAAGAGCTCTGTCATAAATAGAATTGTGCTTGGTCAGAAAGGTCAGTTCCAGATTGCCGATAGTTCTAGACTTATGGTAAATGGAGTCTTGATCGAGGTGGATGAAAAGACCTACAAGGCCAAAACGATAACCGTAATAAATGAGACAGTGGAGGAATAGTATGAAAAAAAGCAAGAACAACATACTCCCAAATCAGAAAGAAGCCAGCAGAAGACCTGAGCACATCAGCACGGTCATTGACCCAAACAATGTCCCGGCATTTCTCAAATCCTATTTAGAGGGCAAGCTTTTCTACATCAAGACATTTGGCTGCCAGGCAAATATAAGAGACGAAGAAATCATGGCAGGCTATCTTTCCCTTGCTGGAATGACTAGAACAGAAGATCCTAAAATGGCCGATTTGGCGGTAATCAACACATGTGCCGTTAGAGAAAATGCTGAAGACAAAGTCTTCGGCGAGATTGGCTCTTTTAAGGTCAATCACCAGAGAAATAAAGAATTCTTACTCGTCATCGCTGGATGTGTTATGCAGGAAGACGGGGTCGCCCTCCAATTAACCCATACCTATCCGTGGATATCGTTAATTATCGGTACGCATGACGTGCATAACCTTCTTCCATTGTTAAACAATGTTGTAAAGAAACAGCAGTCGCTCATCAATGTCCGTTCATTCGCTTCTGAAATCGTTGAGAACATGCCATCTAACCGTTTATCAAGTTTCCAGGCCTTCGTTAATATCTCCTATGGCTGTGATAAATATTGCACATATTGCATCGTGCCATACACAAGGGGAAGAGAACGTTCTCGTAAAGCGATCGACGTCATCAATGAGTGCAAGAAACTATCAGATGAAGGGTATAAAGAAATCTGCTTACTTGGCCAGAATGTTAACTCTTATGGATTGGATTTAGATGACGGCACAAATTTTGCATCCCTTCTTGAAGAAGTTGCTAAATTAGGGATGCCTAGGGTCAAATTCCTAACGTCATACCCAAGCCAGTTCAGTGATGACATGATTGAGGTAATGGCTAAGTATAGCAATATCGTTCCTTGGCTCCATTTCCCTGTACAGTCGGGTTCTACCAGTTGCTTGAAGAGAATGGGAAGAAGGTACACAAGAGAGGAATACCTCGATAAAGTTAGAAAAATTAGAGAGAAGATCCCTAACATTGCCCTCACAACTGATATTATTGTCGGGTTCCCTGGTGAGACCGATGAGGAGTTTGAGGACACTTTATCCTTATGTAAGGAAGTGAGATATAGCTCCGCTTTCACATTCATTTACTCTGCTAGACAGGGAACTCCTGCTGCAAAGATGGAACAACTTGATCCAGCCATTCAGCATGAGAGGTTTGATAGATTAAAAGCCGTCATCGAAGAGACGACCGCCGAACATTCTCTAACGATGGTCGGAAAGACTTTTGATGTTTTGGTTATTGGGCCATCCAAGAAAAACGGCGAAGTATTAACTGGTTACGCAGATAATGGAAAGCCGGTTAACTTCAAGGGACCTGAATACTTAACTGGTTGCATTGTTCCGGTCAAGATTCTTGAGACTCATGTCTATGCGTTGATGGGTGAACTAGCCGAAGATCCATTAATTCTCAAAGCAAAGGAAGTAGCATTCCATATGTCTAGAGATCCTCTTTTGAAAGAGTACCTTGCTTTGGATGAAGCAATCAGAAATGATGAATCGATAAAAGCTATCGCAAACAAGATCGTTATAGAAAAGAAAGCAATGGCCGAAAACTTTACCAATAGCGAAGAGCATTCGAAGCACAAAGCTAACTATATTGAAGCCCTTGAATCACTTAAAAACAACCCATTGGTTTCAAATAGAAATGAGCTTATTTCCTTGGTAGAAGAGAGGCTTTTAGCCATTAGGGACTCAATCAGATGATCATCGTGTTAACGGGCGCAACCGGAAGCGGAAAATCTCGCCTTGCAATTGAACTCGCCAAGAAAATAAACGGCGAGATTATCAATGGCGACGCTTTTCAAGTGTATAAGGGCATTGAGATTGCTACAGCCGCTCCAACTGAAGACGAAAAGAGAGAAGTACCACATCATCTCTTCTCGTTTTTAGAATGCGATGATGGTTACGATATCTTTAGATATCAGCACGATCTTAGGACTGAGATTAACGAAGTTCTAGCTAGAGGCAATACCCCTATCATCGTTGGAGGTAGCGGACTATATCTTAGAAGTGCCTTATATGATTATGATTTGACCGTGGACACTACAAAAATAGATATGTCCGAATACGAGAAACTCGATAATCACGAGCTTCATGCAGTTTTAGAGAGACTCGATAAAGAAGAAGCCCTTAAGATTCATGAGAACAATAGACGCAGAGTGATGAGATCAATTGAGGTCTGCCTTGCGAACAACGGGCCTAAGTCCGAGATGATCAAGTCACAGACTCATGAACCAATATATGATGATTGTTACTTCTTTGAACTTAAGCGCGATCGAGAACTTCTTTACCCTCATGTCGAGAAAAGAATTGATGAGATGATTAAGAATGGACTAGTCGAGCAAACTCTCGAAATGATTAACAAATACGGTAAAGACGCTCCGGCCTTCAAGGCTATTGGAATAAAAGAGTTCTTCCCTTATATAGACGGAACCTCCTCGTTAGAAGAGTGTATTGCGTCCATCAAGACTAACACTCGTCACTATGTTAAGAGACAGGAAACTTTTTTCAGGCATCAATTTAAATTAATAGAGATTACATCTGTAGATGATATCCTTAATGCATTGGAGGAATCTAAATGAACATCCCAGTTTACGGCTTATACGATGAAGTGGAAATGAAAAAGCCCCATCCTTGCAGTGCTAGAACTAAAAGATTCCAGATTGTGCGCGTCGGTGCGGACATCAAAATCATGTGCCTGGGCTGCGGAAATGTCATTATGATGGACAGAGACGCTTTCAATCAGAGAATCAAAAAAGTTCTTGCCTCACATGAAGGACCGATGAAAATTGAGGGAAAATAACCCTCTTTTTTATTTTCTTGGTAAAAAAACGCAAAAACTCCTCTATTAGTAAGTAGAGGTATTTTTTGTGATTGAATTAAAAAACATTGGTAAAAAGTATGCTGAAGCAGGCATAGAAAAATGGATTCTTAAAGACGTGAACGTCTCATTTCCAAGCAAAGGTCTTGTTGCGGTGAAAGGTGAATCCGGAAGTGGGAAATCCACCCTATTGAATATCCTTTCTCTACAGGAAAAAATGGATGAAGGAACGTTAAGAATTAACGGTAGAAACGCCGAAAAACTAACAGATAAGGAAAAAGAAGACCTGAGGCTTTTTGAGTATGGCTTCATCTATCAACATTTCAATCTGTTTGACAATATGACAGCGTTTGAAAACGTCAAACTCGGCCTTGATATCAGAGGAGACAATTCAAAGACGAACACGGAAGCGGTTAATGCGATATTCCATAAATATGGATTGAATGATCTAAAAGATAAAGAATGCTCCGTTCTTTCGGGCGGAGAAAAGCAACGAATCGCCTTTTTAAGAGCAATTATCAGGAATCCTAGAATCATCCTCGCTGATGAGCCAACAGGGGCCTTAGATTCAAAGAATGAAAAACTTATTATGGAATCGTTAAAAGAATATTCGAAAGACCATTTGGTATTGATGGTTTCTCATAACTTAAGAGTGATTAAGAAATATGCGGATATTGTGTATAAGGTCGAGCAAGGGAACGTTACTTGTGAGACAAAGATAAGAAAAAAGAAGGAGTTGGAAAACAATGAACGAAAAGAGAGGGGAAAAGATAAAACCTGGATGTTATCGCTCATCAAGAAAAGGCTTAAAGAAGATTGGAAAAGGAATCTTTTATCTTTCCTTGGCTCTTTTGTCTCCATTAGTGGTCTTCTCATCTCACTTGGCTTCATATCTAGTTCGAAAGAAGCGCTCGCAAAAGAGAAAAAGAATTCTCTCCTCTATACGATGGCCTCGGTCTCAATAGAAGAAACTTATGAAATAGAGGGATCCCCTTTATCGCTTACAAGAACTGAAAGGCCGACAAAGGATTCGATCTTCTCGAAGTTTGGGGATAACGTGACGATTGAAAACGATTATTCATTCTTTATGCCATCATATTCTGCTTATTTCCTTAATGGTGAACCGTTGGATCCAGTTCAATTCTCCCCGATCTCAGACATATCGTTAGGGAATAGGTCTTCAATTGAAATTGTGGAAGGAGCGCTTCCTTCGAGAAACTCGCTTGAATATGTTCTTGTTAATAGGGAATTTGCCTCTTTATTCCAAGAATCGGTTATTCAGCACGAAATCAAGATTGAAAACTCTGTCACTGTCGAAGTTGATGGGATTGAAGATGAACTCCAATTTGAATTCCGCTTTTATGTTGCGGCGGTGGTGGAAGAGTTTTCCTTCCTCAATTCGCCTAGAGTTTATTATCCTGCATATTCGCTTAGATCTTATTTTGACAGGATGAACTTGGAGAACATTTCCGCGTCCAAAGGCATTAGTTATGATGTCCTTGATTTGTTAGATGAAACAGAGGGCGATTCACCGTACTCTTCGTATTCTTATAACATTTTCTTTGACGAGTCGTACGCTCCGACGGTGGAACGGGAATCCAAGAGATCCCATGATTTAGTGATAAGGTCGCAAGCTTTTGAGGTTGCCGACTCATTCTCTCAATTGATTGATTCTTTTTCCATTGCCCTCATCCCTTTCATGGTTCTAATTGTTGTGGCTTCTATTGCAATAACGTGTTTTACTGCCCACTCGCTGTTTTTATCTAAAAGGAAAGAATCCGCGATTCTCTTCGCGTTAGGTTGCAGGGCAAATGATGTATCAAACATCCTGTTGTATGAATCAATTCTCGTATGTGGTTTTTCTGGTATTTTGTCTTTATTAATAATGTTTCCTTTATCAAGGTACCTTTCTCATGTCTTGTATTTGAAAACAATGATTAAAAACCTTGTCAATATAAACGTTAACTGTCTAGGAATTCCAGGCTTACCGATTCTTGTTGTTTTGATCATTACTTTATCTCTTCCGGTGATTGGGATGGTTTTACCAAACTGGATGAGTAAGAGAAACTCGTTAGTTAAGGAGTTAGCAGATGAATAGGGTAGTCTTATCTCATATTACAAAAAGGATAAATAATCAGCTTATCCTAGATGATGTTTCATATTCATTTTGTGACAAGGGCTTGTATTGCCTTGTTGGGGATTCGGGCAGCGGTAAGACGTCTTTACTAGATATAATTGCTGGGGTCGATACAAGATATCTTGGCGACTGTCTTATTAATGGCACCAGCCTTTTGAAACTTGATGATCAAACGAGATCTTTTATACAACTATCAACTATTGGTTACTTGAGACAGACCCCCGATTTAATTGAACTCGAATCTTGTCTAGACAATATGATCTTAAGAGCTAAACCGGTGGTCAAAATAGACAGGGCATTCATTGATAAGGCAAAGTCATTAATGAAGACATTTAACCTTAAAGATAAGGCAAAACAGCAAGTAAACTCCCTGTCTGGCGGTGAAAGATCAAGACTTTCTCTTGCTTCAATCATCGCCGTTAATCCAGATGTTATCCTCGCTGATGAGCCAACCGCTGGGTTGGATAAGGATAATGCTCAATTCATATTTAAAACCCTGAAATCTCTATCTAAAGAAAAGACGGTTATAGTAGTCACCCACGATACAAGATTGGCGGTAGATTTTGCTGATAAAATCTTGAGTTTAAAAAACAAAACTATCACGGAAAAGAACGTTGTCTCGTCTAAGGATTTTAATATGGTAACGCCAACACAGAAAAAGGCTAAGACTAATGGCTTATTGTCTACGTGGTTCAGCCATTCTTTTAAAGTTTTAAACAAGAAGAAATGGAGGACAGTTTTCTCTATGTCACTCATGTCCTTTTCCATGTTTTCACTCGGCCTATCTATATACATGAAATCAGACCTAAATGACAGGTTGAACTCTTGTCTCAGATCATTAACAGGTGAGAATTCAATGATCATGAAGAAGAAAAACTCTGGTGAGAGTAGCATAGGAAAAGTGATTGCCGCACCAATGTCTTCAATTTCGTCAATCAAAGATGATTATCAAGATTATATCCTCGACAGCGGAGTCACATATCTTGCTGACTTTGAAAACTATTTTCCTCAAGAGAATAACGGTTATTTTTTGTTAAGAGGCCATGAGTATTTGATAAAGGATGTATCTGTGAGGACGTTCTCTGATTTTCTTTGGCTAGACTCGTTCAAAAGCTCTCCGGTTTATCCAGAAATGCCACAGGTAATGGAAAGAAGCCAGATTGTCGTAGGACTTCCTTATGAACAGATGTCTAATACATGCTTTAGAATCGGAATTAACCGAACATATGAGGATTTGGGGAATTACATAAGGCACCAACAACTCGATCTCTTGCTCAAGATGCAAAATGACTCATGGGGTTACACAGATGAACAATCGTTTAACGTCATCGGCGTAACGAGAACAGCAGTTCCAACGATTCTGCACTTAGACCACAAATTCAATGAATATGTATTGGAACATCGAATGAGGTTTCCGTCATCCGATGAGCGTGACGATTCTCTGCCCTGGATCCTCCAAAAACTATTTTATATTGAGCCAACAATACAAAAAGGCGACTTCATATCTCTAATAAGGAATAACGATTCCTATCAAGATTTCATATTTGAACCATCAAGTTACTTGTATGAAAAGACCCATGAAAGGGATGGATTCGCAACATCATTTAACAGGCTTTATGTTTATGAAGCGGACAAAAGATCGCTTGGATTTGGCCTCCCTTGTCTAATCGGAACAAATAACGAAATATGTTCATATTCTCTACTTGGAGAGTATTCTTACTCTGTCTTTCCCGACTCTTTAGCCAGTGGTTTCTATAACCCGTTTTTCCTTGGGTCATCACTTGAAAGTGTTGAACAATCGGGTGACGCCTCGTCTAGAGTAAAACTTGATCAGGCATACTCGACAATAAAAACAAAAGACGACGTTTTTCAAGGAAGCTATCTTCTTCCAAGAACGAGTGGACTCACGTTTTCATCTGACTTTCGAGGCCTAATAAAAGGAAGAGAACCAAAAGGAATGGAAGAGGTTTGCATCTCAACTGCAATCGTTCGAAAACTTGGAGAGATTGGCTCCTGTTATGTATCTGGCGCGGTGTCCTGGAAGCAGGAGGGAGAATATCTATTAAGGGACTATCGTTCAGCCGAATTAAAAGTGGTTGGCATTGTTGATTCCGACTTTCCGATTATATACGGATTACCAACCTGGACAATCGATTTTTGGCGCGATGTACTGGGAATGTCGGCGTTTTTGTTAGAACCTACTGCCGCGGTTTTCTACACGAACGGTAATGATGAACCTCTCCTTAAGGATGTCTCTTCTAAATACCAGGGATACGCGTTTTCTTGCCCATCATTAGTGGTTGAAACAAGCTTATCCTTAGTGACCAGCTATCTAACCATAATCCTGTCTTTTGCATCTTTTCTCGTCCTTTTGATGGCCGTTATTTTGTTCATAACCGTCAGTTTGCTGACATCGATTGAACAGAAGAAAGAAGGCCGCTCACTTTTCTATATGGGCTTCACAAAAGGGGATATTCACAACATGTATGTCACCAATTCTACAACGCTGATTTTTGGATCGATATTTGGCGCTATTGCTGCCATTTCTTGCGCGGAAATATTTGTCGATAAAGCAATACAAAATAGCTTTGGTGTAGCCCTTAATTTCTACTTTGATGGTCGTCCATTGGCTGCAATCTTTGTTTTTGGAATTCTTACACTTTTAGGTGTTTCTGTAATGTTAAAGAGATGGGTTTTCCATAGAGAATTTAGGCTCGAGAAGAGATGATTAAATAATTATTTACTTTTTGTTTGGTCTTGTTAATATGAGGGGCAGTAGGTTTCCTAAACATACTAGAAAGGTTGGTAGTCAATGAAGGGAACAGTCAAAATGTTCAACAAGGAAAAAGGCTTTGGATTCATTCACGGTGAAGACAATAAGGACTACTTTTTCCATTACAGCGACATCGACATGGAAGGCTATAAGACAGCTGAGCAAGGCGAAAAGGTTGAGTTCGAAGTCAAAGAGTCAGATCGTGGACCACGCGCTGGTGCAATCAAGAAAGTCGACTAATCTGTCTAGTTGAATTGCAGATTGACCCTGATAATTCAGGGTTTTCTTTTGTCTTTTGTTTGTATATTTTGACTAGAGATATATAATCTCTACGGAACAAGAGGTTTTTATGTCACTTAAAGCAGGTATCGTCGGACTTCCAAACGTAGGAAAATCCACACTATTCAACGCAATAACAAATTCACACATCTTAGCTGAGAACTATCCATTCGCTACAATCAACCCAAACTCTGGTGTTGTTAAGGTTCCGGATGAGAGACTCGATTACTTAACGGAGCTTTTCAATCCTAAGAAAAAGATTAACGCCACATTCGAATTCTATGACATTGCTGGACTTGTCAAAGGAGCATCTAAGGGCGAAGGACTTGGTAACCAATTCCTTGCCGCGATTAGAGAATCTGATGCCATCGTTGAGGTCGTTCGTTGCTTCGAATCGGCCGATATCATCCACGTAGAAGATTCTGTTGATCCGGCACGTGATATTGACATCATCAACTTAGAACTTGCTATGGCTGACTTGGATTCAGTCACAAATAGAATGGGCAAGCTTGATGCAAAAGCTAGACTTGCGAAGGATAAAACAGCCATTTATGAGATGGCCATCCTTTCTCAGATTAAGCCACTCCTTGAAGACGGACGTCCAGCTAGAGCGGTTGAAGGCTTAACAAAAGAGCAGTATGAATACGCTAAGAAGAATTTCTTCCTCTTGACCATGAAGCCAATCTTATACGTTGCTAACGTTGCTGATACCGATTATATGGATATCGATTCATGCAAGCATTATCAGACAGTTAAGGCCATTGCAGAAGCAGAACACACAGTTTGCATCCCTGTCTCCTGCCAGATTGAGTATGAGATATCTCAGCTTGGTGACGATGAAAAGAAAGAATTCTTGGAATCATTGGGAGCTAAAGAATCGGGTCTAGACAAGTTAACTAAAGCAGCTTACAAGCTTCTTAACCTCTCAACTTTCTTAACATGCGGAACAGACGAGTGCCGTGCATGGACGTTCATGAATGGCATGACAGCTCCTCAGTGTGCAGGCGTAATTCACTCTGACTTTGAAAAAGGATTTATCAAAGCTGAGATCTATAGTTTCGAAGACATTGTCAAATACAAGACTGAACTTGGTGTCAAAGAAGCCGGAAAGCTTCGTATGGAAGGAAAGGAATACGTGATGAAAGACGGAGATATCGTCTTCTTCCGTTTCAACGTCTAATATGAAGTTTAGAGTAGGTTATGGCGAAGACATTCATCGCCTCGTTCCAGACAAGAGATTAATTATCTGCGGTACAGAACTTCCATTCCATATGGGACTTGAAGGTCACTCTGACGCGGATGTTGGTTATCACGCAGTATGCGATGCTATCCTTGGCGCGCTTGCACTTGGAGACATCGGAAAATACTTCCCGCCTTCGGATGAAACTACAGAAGGCATTGACAGCGCCATTATCGTAAGCAAGTGCATTTCTCTTATGAGAGAAAAGGACTTCGAGATCAATAATGTCGATGTGATCATTTACACTGAAGCACCAAAGCTTCGTAACTTTATCGATACGATGCGAGAAAATCTCGCACGTGCCCTTGAATGCGACGTCGACGTCGTATCAATCAAGGCAAAGACGAACGAAGGACTTGACTCAGTTGGCGAAAGAAAAGCCATCAGAGCAAGCGCTATCGTCTCATTAGTGGAGGACTGATTATGACAAACGAAGAATTATTAAAATCTGCCATTAAAGAAGCCTTATCCAGTTGTGGTATCGAAGCTCTCGATAACGAAATCGCTATCGAAAGAACTAGAGACGTCTCTCATGGCGACTACGCATCTAACGTTGCGATGCGTTTATCGCGCAAAGCCGGCAAGAAACCTCTCGATCTCGCAAATGAGTTAATTGCAAACATTCATTCAGACAACATTGAGAAAATCGAGGTTGCCGGACCTGGATTCATCAACTTCTTCATCAAGAAATCATCACTCGGATCAATCATCTCAACAATCATTGAGAAGGGCGAAGACTTCGGACAGGCTGAGCCAAACGGAAAGAAGATCAATGTAGAGTTCGTTTCCGCAAACCCAACTGGTGAATTACACCTCGGACACACAAGAGGCGCTGCATTGGGCGATGCTACCACAAATCTTTATAAGAAAGCGGGCTATGATACAACAAAGGAATATTACGTTAACGACTGTGGAAATCAGGTCGCGCACTTAGGATATTCCATCAGATGCCGTTATCATGAATTATTCGGCGAGCCTTGTGAACTTGGCGATGATGATTACCACGGCGTTGGCTTAATAAAGATTGCTCAAGAAATCAAAGACAAGTACGGAGATTCTAAACTCGTTGATAATGAAGAAACAAAGGCCTTCTTCGTAAGATACGGAATCGACGCAAACTTGGCTGGCATCAAAAAGGATATGGCTGACTTTGGAGTTGTATTTGATAAATTCTCATATGAGTCAGATATCCGTAAAGGAAACACAATTGAAGCTACCATCGAAGAACTTAAGGGCAAAGGTTATGTCTATGAGAAAGATGGTGCAACATATCTGAATACATCAGCCTTCTGCGATGACAAAGATAGACCTATCATCAAAGCGGATGGATGCTACACATACTTCATGCCAGACATCTGTTATCACTACAACAAGATGTCTAGGGGATATGACACAATCATCGATATGTTAGGAGCTGACCATCACGGTTACATCAATCGTATGAAATCCGCTCTTATGATGAGAGGCTATTCCAAAGAAGCCCTTGAGGTCGAAATCTACCAGATAGTCAGAGTCTACAAGGACGGAGTTGAGGTCAAGATGTCAAAGAGAACAGGTAAGGCTGTTGCGCATCGTGAACTCGTTGAATGGTGTGGCAAGGATGCAGTCAGATATCTCTTCTGCGAGAGAAGCGGTGATACACATTTAGACTTCAATCTCGACTTGGCACTTGCTAAGAGCAAAGAGAACCCTGTCTACTACGCACAATATGCTCACGCTAGATGTCATTCATTGCTCGAACTCGGCAAGGATATCGGAATCGATGCGACCGGCTCAAAGTTATCCGGAAACAAAGAAAGCGACATTTTAAAGCAACTTGCTGAATTTCCGAGTATGATATTGAGTGCTGCGGAAGCAAGAGCACCTTATAAGGTGGCTGGTTATATCCAGAAACTTGCTCAAACAATCCATGAATATTACGCAGCAACTAAGATCATTGATAGAAATGACTTAGATGGAACTAAGGCAAGACTTGGATTAATCCAAGCTTGTGAAATTGTTATCAAAGATGCCTTGGCAATCCTTGGCGTCACAGCACCTGATAAAATGTAAAAAGGAGAAACAAACATGAACAAGAGCATGCTCGACGTGGCCCTTGAGGTCATCACAAAGAATGGACAGCAGATGTCCTTCGCAGACTTATTCGCAGCAGTAAAGGCTGAACTCGGCTTAGCTGATGAAGAAGCAAACAAACACCTTGGCGAATTCTACACAGAACTCACACTCGACAGCCACTTTGTTGCTTTAACAGACAACTGGTGGGATCTCCGTGATAGACACACATACGATAAAGTCCATATCGACGTCGCTGATGTCTACACAGACGTTGAAGACAACGCAAGCAAGGACGAAGAAGACCTTAAGGAAGAACAGGAATACAACGCTGAAGTTGAGGGTTCAACAATCTCATCTGATGATGAAGAATCAGAGGATGATGAAGATAAGCCTTCAAAGGTTGATGCTGACGACCTCCTTTAATCCAAGGAAAATGAAGCAGGATAATCCTGCTTTTATTTTTCGGAGTTTACTATGTGGGAATTACAATTAAAAAAGATGATTGAAGCGGCTTATGCCTCTGAGATCAAAATCAAAGAGATATACAACACAGATTTTGATGTTGAGATTAAATCTGACGATTCTCCTGTCACGAAAGCAGACAAGACTGCGGACAACCTCATAAGAGAGATGCTATCTAAAGATTTCCCTGACTATGGTTTCTTAACAGAGGAATCAAGGGACACAAAGGAAAGACTCTCAAAAGAGAACATCATCATTGTTGACCCTGTTGATGGAACGAAGGAATTTGTTAATAGAAATGGTGAATTCACGACAAATATCGCACTTTGCCATAACCACGAAATCGTTGTCGGGGTTATCAACGTTCCTATGAAAGACGTCTTATATTACGCCATCAAGGGACAGGGCGCTTGGAGACTTGAAAAAGGGAAAGACCCAGTACAAATCCATGTTTCTAGTAAAAAAGGAACAGGCTTAATCGCTTTAAGATCTCGCTCATTCTTCAATGAGAAAGAATCTGCAATGATGGAGAAGCATAAAGACCAGATTTCTGAGGTTAAGGTATATGGCGCTGCTCTTAAATTCTGCAAAATTGCAGAGGGTGACGCTGAGATTCAATATAGATTCTCCAGCAACACAAAAGAGTGGGATGTCGCTCCTGGAAACCTCCTTGTTTTAGAGGCCGGTGGCGTTATGGTAAAGCCTGATTTAACAACATATTCATACAACCGCGAGGACCCATACAATAGAGATGGTTATATTCTTGCAAATTGTATCGAAAATGTTCTCTTGTAATCTTTGTCTTTATTTTTAAATAAAAGACTTTGTAAAAATCAAAATATCTAATACAATAATTTGCGGAGGAAATTAACATGCAGGCTTATGTTTCATGGATGGATAAGCAGTCACGTTTAGTCAAGATCATCCTTTGTATCTGGATCCTTGATATCACTTGGGCTGTCTATCGTATTCTTGGCGCAGTTAAGAACAAAAACTGGCTCCACCTCGTTCTCGCAATCCTTTGGATCGTCGCAGCAGGTACAGTCGGATGGATTCTTGACATCGTCTGGATCATTCTCTTCGGCAGAATTTTCTGGTTCAAAGAGTAATCACGACACAAGAAAGAATAGCGGGCTTAGGCTCGCTTTTTCTTTGCTTTAATATAAATAAAGAAAAAAGGCCTGAGGCCTATTTCTTTTTCTTTTCTTCAAGTCTATTGGTGTATTGTTCCATGACGTCTTCTGGGATGTTCATGGATGCATCACATCTTATGACTCCAGGGACCTCTTCCATAAGGATGATCTCAACGCCTTCTGATATGTCTGCGTCTATGAATGCACAGCCTTCGCATGCGCCAACCATTCTTAAGTAAACGACGCCCTCTTTGAATCCGATATATTCGATATCTCCGCCTTCTCTTTGCATGAATGGGCGGATTTTGTCTAATGTATTTTCGATTTGAATATCAATCTGTTCCATAACCGGGGATTATTCTAATATCTTTCAAAAAACTTGCAACAAATGTGATAAGTTATTTTCAATTTAATTGAAATATCTACAAAAACAGCCAAACTATATTCAAATATGGATTCAAAAAGCAAAAAACTAAAACCAAGCGATAAGAAGATCCTTAAGGGAATCATGCATCTTGCCGATATCGGATTAGAGCCGACTGCGGTTGGCATCTCATCTTATTTGTCAGGTGACATGCAAGTAGAGAACGAATTCTTAAAGGATGACGCTGGATTTGGCTGTCTCTCTTGCACATCCAAGAAGATTAAGAACAAGATTAACATCATGATTAGATATGGTTACATCAAGCTTAATTATGATGAAAGCCTCGATGAGGTGTTCCTATCTGTAAGCGATAAGGGCGCAATGGAGGCTGAAGGAGTGGTTCTTAAGAGAAACGAGAGAACTAAAGAGATCCATTTTAGAAAGATTAATAAATAAGGAGATATAACATGGCAAAAGAAATAGCGGTATTCGAAGAATGGCCTTTCGTTGTCCCAAACATCGAAAAGGCATGCAAGAAGACTTCTGAAATCACAAAGCTTCTTAAAGAGGCAAAGACTGGACCTGATGCACTCGCTGCATATAAGAAGATGGTTAAACTGAGCAACGCTCTTCAGGATGATTTCACACACTGTTCCGTCTTATTCACTTTAGACACAACAAACGAGCAGTACGCTAAGGCAAACGATTACATCGATGAGAACAGCCCATATTTAAGTGCTGCTTCTCTTGAGTTCACAAAAGCGATGCTCGAATCACCACATAGAGCATATTTGGAATCAAAACTCGGAACATTCATCTTCACAATGTACGAGTATCAAATGAAATCGTTTGATGAATGCATCATTGAAGAATCTGCAGAAGAGAACAAACTCGTCTCTCAGTATATGGCAACTCAGGCTTCATTCAGATTTGAATTCAGAGGCAACACATACAACATGACTCAGATGGGCAAATTCTTAAGCGATAACGATAGAGAAACAAGAAAGGCTGCGGCAGCGGTTTATTACGGTACTCTTGATACACACGTCGATGAACTTGAGGAGATCTATTCAAAGTTGGTAGCCGTTAGAACAAAGATGGCCAAGAAAATGGGATACGATTCCTATACAGAACTCGGTTACATCAGAATGACAAGATTTGACTACACACCAGAGATGGTTAAGGGCTATAGAGATCAGATTGCTGAATTCGTAACCCCAATAGCAACTAAACTCGCTAAAGAGCAGGCGAAGTTACTTGGAGTCAAGTCTCTTAAGGTTTATGATCTCGGTTCGCACTTCGCCAACGGAAACCCAGTTCCAACTGGAACAACCGAAGATAAGGTCAATAACGCTAAGAAGATGTACAAGCAGTTATCTCCAGAAACAGATTACTACTTCAACTTCATGGTCGACCATCACCTTTTATTCCTTGATGCAAAACCAGGAAAACAGTCTGGTGGATATATGACATATTTCCCAGTACACGAGACGCCAATCATATTCTCTAACTTCAATGGTACATCAGGAGACATCGATGTCTTAACACATGAATTTGGACACTCATTCCAGGGATTCATGGGGCCTAAATCAATTCCTGAATATCATATGCCTACAATGGAATCATGCGAATGCCATTCAATGTCCATGGAATTCTTTGCAGAACCATACATGGACTTATTCTTCGAGAATCCGGACAAGTATAAATATGTCCACCTCGCCGATTCAATTTCATTCCTCCCATACGGTGTTACGGTTGATGAATTCCAGCATTGGGTATACGCAAATCCAAATGCAACACCAAAGGAAAGAGATGCTAAATGGCATGAACTAGAAGAAAAATACACGCCATACAAAGTTAAGGCATACAAAGGATGCAAGTACATGGAAGAAGGCCACAGATGGCTTACTCAGAATCACATCTTTGCAAGCCCATTCTATTACATTGATTACACCCTTGCTCAGGTCGTCGCATTCGAATTCTTCAACCTCGATAGAAAGAATCACGAACTCGCTTGGAAGAAATACATCAAGCTCTGTAAGATGGGTGGCAAGTTCCCATTCACAACTCTTATCAAGAATTGCGGAATGAAATCTCCATTCGATGAGGGCGTTTTAAAGAAGACAATCAGACCTCTTGTGAAAGTTCTCAAAGGCTATCATCCTGAGAATTTCTAATGGTACTAAAGGTGAGTTTTAAATAACTCGCCTTTTATTTTTGCTCGCATGCGTTATCATAGTCTTACTGTAGAAGGTGTTAGATTATGGCAAAAGTATTATTGGTAAACGGTTCTCCTCGTCAGCACGGTTGCACGGATAGAGCCCTTGTTGAAATCCGCGATGAACTTGTTAAAGAGGGAATTGACGCTGAGATTTTCTGGATTGGCAATAAGCCGATCGGAGGATGTATTGCTTGCGGTACCTGCAGAACTAAAGGTTCTTGTGTCTTTGAAGACGATGCTGTCTCAGAGTTTTTAAAAAAAGCCGTGGAAGCTGATGCCTTTGTCTTTGGCTCGCCAGTTTATTATGCGGGTTGTGCTGGAAATCTTAAGGCATTCTTAGATAGAGCGTTCTATTCAGGAGGCAAAGCTCTCCATGGAAAACCTGGCGCAGCAGTGACATCGTCTAGAAGAGCCGGGAACACATCCGTTTTTGATGAGATCAATAAATACTTCACAATCGCCCAGATGCCAATCGTTTCAAGCTGCTATTGGAACGAAGTACACGGATCGAACAGAGAACAGGTTGAGCAAGACGAAGAAGGCCTATATGTCATGAGAGTTTTAGCTAGAAACATGGCATTCTTGCTTAAGTGTATTGAAGAAGGCAAGAAAGCAGGCGTCACAAAAGCAGATGTTGGCGAAAGAAAGTGGACCAACTTTATTAGATAGTTATGGAGTGGTATTGGATTGCATTGATTGTTCAGGGCGGAGTTACAGTACTCGCCTCAGTTTTCGTGTACGCTTTATCTCTCTTTGCTTATAAAATCGCCTTTGGTAGAGCGAATGCCATTGCCTTCGACGAACTAGATTTAACAACGACAAAATATAAGGGTCTA
>JAKSVF010000027.1 GCA_024408235.1 Bacilli bacterium | reverse complement strand
TGATGTATGTATCAAGAGAGACTGAGATGAAGTTAGCGTTCTTGACGTAGTATTCTGAGTGGATTGGATCCTTACCAAATCTTAAGTGTGAACGTGTTGTACCACCAGCTTTACGTGAGTCATACTGGAAGTAAGCCTGAGCATACATTCCTGTTGCATCACCGATGATCTTGATGGATGACTTATTAGCGGAAACTGTTCCGTCTGAGCCTAAACCATAGAATAAGCATGATGTGTAGGTGTGTGGGATCTTGTAGTTAGGATCTGTTGGGATTGAGAGATGTGTGACATCGTCGTTGATACCAACTGTGAATCCATTCCATGAATCCTTAGCATCGAGGAAGTCATAGACTGCCTTGACGTCTTTTGGCTGTGTATCCTTTGAAGATAAGCCATAACGTCCGCCGATGATCTTTTCAACTTTTCTGCCTTCTGCTGCGAGAGCTGCAACGACATCGAGGTAGAGAGGTTCTCCAACACAACCGTTTTCTTTGGTTCTGTCGAGAACTGCAATCTTCTTAACTGAAGCTGGGATAGCTGCTGCTAAGAGCTTGCTTGAGAATGGGCGATAGAGATGAACTTTGACGATACCGATCTTCTCGCCTTTTGCTGTTAAGTCAGCGATGACTTCGCCTGCTGTTTCGCAAACGGAACCCATTGCGATGATGATCTTTTCTGCATCTGGAGCGCCCTCATAAACGAATGGAGCGTATGTTCTGCCAGTGAGTCTTGAAGCTTCTGCGAAGTACTTTGAAGCAACGTCGATGACATTGTCGAAGAACTTGTTCTGTGCTTCTCTGCCCTGGAAGTAGATATCATCGTTCTCAGCGCCACCACGGGTAACTGGGTGTGAGTGTGGGTTAAGAGCCTTTGCTCTATATGCTTCGACCTTTTCCATTGGGAGGAGCTTCTTCCACTCTTCCTTGTCGACGAACTCGACGTTCTGGACTTCGTGTGAAGTTCTGAATCCGTCGAAGTAATGCATAACTGGGACTGATGAATCAATTGCTGTTAAGTGAGCAACTGGAGCGAGGTCTGCGATTTCCTGAACTGAGTTGGAGCAGATCATTGTGACGCCTGTCTGGCGGCATGCATAGATGTCTGCCTGGTCACCGAAGATTGATAATGCTCTTGTTGCGAGTGAACGTGCAGAGACGTGAAGGACTGCTGGGAGTAATTCACCAACCCACTTATAGAGGTTAGGAATCATTAAGAGTAAGCCCTGGGAAGCTGTGTAGGTTGTTGCTAAACCACCAGCCTGTAATGAGCCGTGGACTGCGCCAGAAGCGCCTGCTTCAGACTGCATTTCGACGACTTTAACTGTTGATCCAAAGAAGTTCTTCTCACCGTGTGAAGCAAGAACATCGACATATTCCGCCATAGGTGATGAAGGAGTGATTGGATAGATAGCTGCTACTTCTGTGAAATAGTAGCTCTCAATTGCGGCAGCTGTGTTACCGTCAACTGATTTAAAAGACTTTTTAATTTCAGCCATTTCGATTTCTCCTTATAAAAATCTTTATAAGTATAAAATTACCTAATCAAACTTACAACGGGAAGAATACAAAACCCCCTAAAAGGGGGAATATATCAGATAAAACATAAAGAAAAAGCCCCCATGTTATTGAGGGCTAATCCGTTATTCTTTATCTCTCGGCACCGACGTAAAGAGTGTTGTAGACGGTTGTTGTGCCATCTGTTGCTCTGAATGGGACCGGTCTCCAATATGTCTTGTTATTTGGATTAACGAGCATGAATGATACGGTTACCGTCTTATTCATGAAAGGCTCAGTTATCCAAGAATACTGACCAATGCCGCTTCCATAACACTGGAGATAAGTGGAAGCATCTGCTGAATCTTTGAATTGGAGTGTTGAGTTATTGCCGCTTGATTGAGTGACATATACTTCAGATTCATACGCAAATGGCTGAGCTTCTAAAGGCTTATTGGCAATATCATAAATCTCAGCTACTGTTTTTCCCTTGATGAATGTTGAATCATCGATAGCGTGCTTGCCGAAGTTGTTGACTTCCACTGTTGCATTGCTGATCTGAGTCTGGCCAAGAATAGTCTCACCTTTGGTGTTATAGATTTCCTTTTTGCCTTTAACGATGACTTCGTCACCAACAGCAACTGTTGCGGATGTCACATCACCATCGTTTGGAAGGACAGGGATGATGCCAGTTGAATCAACGATGAAGAAGCCGTGTTTGTTGGTGTATGAGCCAGCAACAACTCCCTTAACTGTGATAATTTCGTCGTTTTCCGATGACCATGCCTGGCTGATTGAAATCGAAGAGACTTCTTCTGCCTTAAAGACCTCGATGTTTTCGGTTGTTGTAGCGCTGTAATCGCCATATGTAGCTGTGACTGTGACCACTGCTTTTCCAGCGTCTTTGGTGTGCATGATGACTTTTTCTTCTTCAGTTGCGAAATATACAACATCTTCATTAGATGAAGAGTATGAAATCTTGACGTCCTTGAAGCCAAGAAGTTCTGAAGAAACGTTTGTGATGACCTCTATTGCTGGGTCAGAAGAATACTTATCTTCAAACTGGTCATTTACTTCATAAGTAACTGCGTATTCAGGAGCCTTTGAAAGGTCGAATTTATAATTGTCGTCTGTGACCTTGATTGGGAATACTCTCCAATTGCAGCCGGTTGCAGTTGATTTTGCGTTGAGAATTGAAAGATAGACTGTGCAGATTTTGCCATCAAACTCGTCGAGCCACGCAAGGTCACCGCCGTTAGCCATTGTGTAGGCATATGTTCCTGTGCGTCCGTCAATATCATCAATATAATAGTTCACGAATCCAGAGCCATCGACTCTCTTAATTAAAGCGTCTACTTTGTAGATTGTTGTTGTGATGTCCTCGGTCACTGGAGCATCCATCAAAGTCTTGACCGTTGAGCTCTTTACCCATGACAAATCAACTGCTGTATTGCCTTTGTCGTTGGAGATTAAATGGACATCAGTGATCTGAAGAGCGCCTTTATATCCCCATTTTGCCGCATTTGAAGATTCATTTGATGCTACGTAATGCTCTTTTGTGCCACAAATTGTAATTGTGTTGCCAACGTTGACTAATGCGGCGACGTTTTCACCATAGACATAGACAGATTCGGTTCCATCAACGAGCCAGAATCCGACCTTAGCCTTCTTTGAATTAACGTTATATTGAGCAACGACGCCTGTTAATTTGAGTTTAGCGCCATCTTCTGCAGTTCTAGCGTCTTTGACGCTCTTAACTGAATAATCCTTGTCATCAAATGTTGTTTCAACATGGCTCAAAGCAACCATTGTGGCCTTGCCCATTTCAGCGGCTTCTTTGAAATAATGCAACGATCCTTCTAAGGTGATGATGTCTCCCACTGCTGGAACTGGATCTAAGTTATTGAAGAATTCTCCCTGCGGTCCGTAGACGCCATAAACTGAGAGTTCGCCAGTTTCGTCTTTGATCGTCATTTGGCCATAAGTCACACTCTGAATCTCTTTGATCTCAGCTTTGACTCTATATTTTCCTAATGTATATGTTTCGCCTGCCTTCTTGGCTACTTCAATTGCCTCAGCGATTGTCTTGCACTCGATTGTGTCAGGAATCTCTTGTTCATGGTGAACATAGTCCAACAAAGTGGCTTTACCCATCTCTGGTTTATCGTTAAATGTTTTTAAAACGCCCTCTACAGTGACTTCGTCACCTCTGACCGGCTTATATTCCATCTTGTCATATCCGGAGCCGTCTTTGGCGTATAAACCATATAAATAGAGCTCTCCGGTCTCATCCATGATTGTCATTTCACCGTATGTGGTGTTTGAGACGTTCTTGATTGTGCCATGAACTGTGTATTTCACTTCTGTTCCGGCAGTTCCCGCTTTCTTAGCTACTTCGATAGCCTCAGCGATTGTCTTGCAAACAGTATCTTTAGCTTCTTCAGAAGATGAGGTGATTTCATTAGATGAAAGAACATCGTTTGAAGATGCTTCTTCACTAGTTTTTTCTTCGATGTCTGAAGTTGTATCCGAGGTCTCACCATTGGATGAGGCTGCTGGTTTTGGACCGCATGCGGTCATGAATAATGCTGCGAGCGCAGCGATAGATAACACTCTTAAAGCGTTTTTCTTCATTGTTATTTTTCTCCCCCGGTAAAAAAATTTTTACCAGTTATTATGCAACACTATCCTTTGAGAATAAACACAAAACTGCCTAGTTTTGTAAAAATTTTGCAAAGGACCGATGTAAATTCTATTTGAACACGAAAAAAGCCACCTCTTGCGAGATGGCTATTTGTTTTACATGGTGATCCGTGGGGGACTCGAACCCGCGACCCGCTGATTAAGAGTCAGCTGCTCTACCAACTGAGCTAACGGACCATGTGCGTTTTAACGCTCGAATATAATATTACTCGTGAGTAAAACGCGCAAGTGTTTATTTAATTATTTTCCAGTTAATGGAGTTCCATCAGCGGTCGTGGTTTCAGCTGGATCCACTCCTTCAACCGTGAACGTCAAGGAAGACACGGTCTTCTTTGCGTTTAGTTCTTTCTTAGAAAGGTCTTCATCGCTCTTGCACTCAAAAGCGTAATCCTGAGTGTAATAGATTTTATCCGATCCGATTTCGTCGGTGACTCTCAATGCATAGAATGTGAATCCCCATAAACCGCTTGTCTGGTCTAAGGTGATATATCTATCAACACGCCTAGTTCCGCCTTCGATTGCTTGAACTGTCTTGAGCGTATAACCTGCTGTAGTTCCTGCGATTGAGTAAGCGATATAGATGCTTGAATAATCAACACCGCCAACATTTCCCGACTTTAATCCAGCGAACGCCTTCATATCATCATAGACGTTGCTAACGACTGAGTAGTCTGTTGAGATTATTGATTTAGCGTTGTTTCTATAAGAATCTAGAAGTGATGAGTTGTCTGATGTTATGCCGCCCTTATCGGAATTGACGAGGAAGTATGTCGTCTTGTTAGTCTCTTCGTTCACGATTGTGAAGCCCTGGACCTTTGTTGATTCTTCGTAAACGAAGTCGCCGCCTGAATATATCTCAGCATTGTGGTTAGGGATATCGAACGTTGCATCTGCACCGTTTGACTTGTTAGAGACAACTGCGGTCTTTGTGATATTGAAGTTCGCCTGAGAAGCTGTGACAACATCAAGGAAATCACTTGCTTCTTTAACTTCATTTCCGAATGAGTTTTGTCCGCATGAAGCAAGGACAAGAAGTGATCCTAAAAGGACTAATACATTGTTCTTTTTCATGTTTACTGTCCCCTTTCTCCGCCTTTGTTTTCTAATCCAGCTCCGATACCAAATAAGATACCGGCTGCAAGGAAGACTATAGCGGCAACGATTGCGCCCCATGCACAATGGCAGTAGAAGGAATCGTATAACCAATAATTTGCGAGTTCAGTTGACTGGACTGCATAGTTGTTACCAATGTTGTTGGTGACCATGAACCAGACTGGAGAGGCGATTGCGACGAATCCGCCGACTGAGAATCCGAGAACGACCAATTTTGAGAGTTTCTCAGCCTTCTTTGAGAATGTGACGAAGAAGGCAAGGCCGATGAATGCCAAGAGGACAACAAGGAGGATTACAAGGATCCAGTTGAAGTGTGCTTGGTGAGTTACAAGGATGTGAGCAGGTGTCTCTTTGCTTCTTAGATACATCGCATAGTATCCACCGCCGAACGCGGCGTTAGGACCGGTGATGATTTCAGAAGGGAAAGCAAGTGCTCTAATCTTATCGAAGGTAGTTGAGTTGCTATAGTTCTTATAGTCGATTGTGACTGTTGGAAGAATAACGGTGAGGAAGATAGCGACAAGGCATGTAACCATTGCGGCTAAACGGAGGATAACACCAGGTCTCTTGACTGTGTCTTTGTTAATGACAAGGAATGGTTCCTTCTCTTCTAAGAGGGCATCCTCTTCAAGAGTGGAAACGAGTTTCTTTTCTGCCATATTACTTGACCTCCTTTTTCATCTTAGCGAGCCAAATCCAGTGGCGGATCTTAGCACCAAGCGCTTTAGCCCAGACAACGAAGATGATGTCAACAGGCTTGCAAGCTAATGAGCGGGTTTCGCGAATCTGATCGATATCGAAGAGAATCTGTCTCTTGTTGTATGCGACAATGATGCCTGTTATTGAGCCGCCGAGGAAAGCTGCTCCTCCAGCGATTAAGGCAACCATTGAAACCCAGAATTCTGAGCATTTTGTGTTGAGAACCGCGACTTTCTCACCATCGATTGTTTCCGTGCCAAATGCGAGGTAGTAGAAGAAGAATGCGATGACAAGAAGTATTAAGCCAATGACGAGGAATGATAAACAATGGCTGAGCAAATGACGCAAATCATTCGTTTTCTTATGGAGTTTCTGGATGAAAGGACGAACCTCATCCTCCCCTAAAACCGCATAAGGGTCAACGCTAGCCCCACATTTGCAGGTCGTGGCGTCTAGAGGAAGTTTTTTCTGACAATCTTTGCAATAAACTTTCATAATTTTTCACCTTTTAAGAATTAATCTTAATTCACTAGTAATTGAAGTTTGGATCCTTCTCACCGTGAATTTTAAGGCCCTCCTTTTCAGCTTTATGCTGAGCATCGATTAGGTATTGGTAGTAGGAGATTCCTTTGTAGAGCATCTTGGAGCTTGTGTCCCCCGAGAACTGTACTTTGGAGAATCCTGCTTGCACAATCTTGTGATTAACGAGGAAGAATGAATCATATCCACTCGTCTCGTTGCTTGCCCAGACATAGAGGAGCAATCTTCCGAACGTTTCGGTGATCGATACTCCAGGAAGTGACTGGACTTTTATACGCTTGGAGGATCTTAGGATATCATTTGTGAAATCCCCCGCTGCATATCCCCAAGGCTGAGCATTTATTGATGTTCCATGCTGAGTCTCAGGTGTGTCGATGTTCTGGTAACGGCAACTCGTGCCATCGCCATAACCGGCATCATTTACAAAGTTCGGATAATTGAACCTTGTTGTATCACCGTCCCCATACGAGGAGACCGTGACATCCGCGAATCCACCACCGCCTAGCGTCGTGCTCCCTTCTTGGAAGAACGGTGCATCGATGTATTCGCTTGGAATTCTTGGGCCTTCGTTAAGTTCCTCTAGGCTAAGAGGACACTCGAATTGCCCAAGTCTATCGCAATTGGAATTATCGAATCCTATCCAATCGAATGGCTCGAATTTTCCAGTTCCTTTCATGAATTCGTTCTTTCGAACTAGATCAATGGACGTGCCCCACTCAGTTTTGTATCCTGGAACTCCAATTGTGTCGTATACATACTTTCCATCTGTCACAACCATCGGATACATGCCGATGTTTGGAAGTAACTCATCAAGCTGGTTCGCCTTTGCCTTGAGTTCTTCCCCCGCCCCGCTATAAGCGATGACGTGAGATGACTTTGGCGCAAGCGTTCCCGATAACTTCATCTCGTAAGGATCCGTCATGAGGCCTGATTTATAGATGATGATTGAGTATCCTCCTAAATCAAGGGGGTTATCTCCAATGTTGCTGACCTCAATCGCTCGGTCCGCTGATGATTTTCCAACATAGAATTCCGAGAAGATTAAGTTTCCTTCTTTGAATTCCGGAAGAGTTGTTTCTTGAACGGAACTTTCCAGTGAGGACTCTACTGAATTTTGTTTTTCCTCAGATGATTCAGTTCCGATTGCGCATCCCGCGAGTAAGAGGGTGATTCCGACAAGTCCTAACTTTTTTACAAGTGACTTGCTATTCATTGCTATGCTCCGAGATATGTGTCTAATTCAGCAATCTTAGCAGTTCCGAACTGGTTGCAGATGAGGGTTGTTTCATAACCTCCATAGCCGCCATCTTTCTCTGAATAGATTGAGATATTGACCGTCTGAGAAGTAGCACCGAAATACAGCTTAGCGTAATTGAGTTTCATTCCTTCAACCCCTGTGATGATTGAATAAACGCCAAGCGACTTAGCAAAACTAGTTAAGAGTTCTTCGCTTTCCCCATCTCTATTGAGGAAGTAGTTACCGGTCTTCTGTGTTGCGATTTCAGGAACTAAAGCAGCTTTGTAAGCGTCCTTTGAAGCGGAGATTTCTTTTGGTGTGTTATACGCTTCATGGTAATCGGTCTTGTCTGAGACTTTATCTCCGAGAACGATTGCCTCAGGCGCATCCTTAGCGGCCTTGTCGTATTTGTAGACACCTGCAGCCACTCCCTTAGCAGTAGCGGTAGCTTCGTCGATGTTCACAAGTCCTACATTTGTTAGATTTGTGAAGTTTCTATAGATGTGCCAAGTTCCTTTTGCGGTATAGGTAGTTGAGCAGCCTGGCTGAGCTTTTGAATCAAAGAACTTATATGTTGCGTTGATGAAGAGCTGATCGCCAAACCATCCAAGGACGTCTTCTAGCGTCTGGCTAACAAGAACATCCGATGTTGTTCCAGCTTCCCCGCTGGAAGAGTCAGTTGGCGTTGAAACACCGCAACCGACAAGCGTCATTGTCATGACTGGAAGTAAAATATTTCTAACTAGTTTATTCATACCCCATATTTTATATGAGGTATACCTCTTATTACAAATAAAAATAACAAGAAAAGCCCTCTTGTAAATAGAGGGCTAGTCTTTTTTGTTCGGCTGTTTTGTCGTTTGATTAGAAGATTGCAATTTCGGTTACGTAAATAGCACCACCAGTGTTGCCGCTTAAAACAAGTGAACCAGCAGCTGATGCGTTGAGCTCATATGAATATGTGAAGTATGAAACTCCATCTGTAACTGTAGCTTTCTTTGAAGCGTTTGACTGATCAATCTGTGTCTGTCCGAATGCTGTTTCAGTTCCGTTGAATGTTGGATGAAGATTATAATCAGCGGATGGAACATACTTAGATTCTACAGTGATTTCAATCTTTGACACCTTGATATTTGCAATTTCAATCTTTGCATTCGCTTTCTGACACTGAAGAGTCTGAAGATTGTTGTTGCCATTGACAGCGACTGCAGTTGTTTTAACTGTATATGAACCATACGTGTGATCGCCGTTATACTGATTGTATAGTCCAGATTCAGCTGGAGCTGTCTTAGCGAAGTTTTCTGGTGTCATTCTAATGAGAGCTGTATCCGTGTCTTCTGTTGAACCGCCCGTTGGGTCATCTGGATCAACTGGAGCTGGAGCTGTCTTGAATGTGACCTTTACTTTGTTGCTTGTTGTAGCTTTGAAGATGTACTTGCCATCAGCGTTTGCTTTGACTGTATTTGTTGTTGTCTTATTCTTTGAATAACCAGAAACTGTGACTGTATCAACAACATAGCCTTCGGCTGGAGTTGCAACGACTTCAACATCTGCGCCGTAAGCTGCTTTTTCAACTGAAGTTGTTGCTGTACCATTTTCGCCTGCTTCGACTGTAACTGCGTGTTCTGCGGTTGAAGCTTCGTGAGATGTGACAACACCCATGATTTCTGGAGTGCCCTTATAGTCTTCAAAGATGACCTTTGCTGTGACTAATTCACCATTGTGGACATCTGCAAGAGTTGTTGCGGCATCTCTAGGGTTAGCGAAGTCCCATCCGCCTTTTGTTGTGTCGTATCTGATTGCAGAATCTGTTGTCGTTGATCCATAGAACTGGATGTACTTGCCAGTTGTTGGAGAGACTAAGACGCCGTTTCCAAATGCATCATCTGCAAGTTTTCCATCGAGGTAGCCCTTAACGACATAGATGTTTGCTCTATCATAGATAGCATCTGTTGTATTGCCCTCTTTGCACATAGTGAGTAACTCATCGACTGTCTTTTCAACGAGTTTGAGTTCAACGACCTCGAAATCAACTGTTGCGGAGATTTCTTCGCCGTTTAATGTGCCTGTGACTGTGATTGTTGTTTTACCAACCTTAAGTCCCTTGACTGTGCCTGTTGCATCAACTGTTGCAACTGTTTCGTCGGATGATGACCATGTCCAAGCAACTTCTGCTCCACCGAGAGCTGAAGCTGTTAACTTTGTTTCAGCGCCAACGACGACTGATGAAGCGCCTTCAATTGCAGCCTTTGCTTCTGACCAAGCGGTGCAATCGCAGTAAACGACCTGTGGGTTGTTGTTATAGAAGGAGACGAATCCGTTGAATGTGACCTTATCGCCAGCCTTGACCAAAGAAGGTTCTGTTTCGCCTGTTCTTACATGTTTCCATGAATCGAAGACATCTGCTGCATAACCCGCGTTATTGAATGCTGTGTATGTCTTTCCACCAACCTTAACTGTGAATGTTGCGTTACCAGATGAAGAGACAGAGACGTTTGTTACAATAGCGTTCTTGATTTCAGCATATCTAGAGGCATCAGCAAACTTAATGTCTGGTGTATTTTCTCCATCGACTGTGATTCCAACTGGATCTGCGACGCCTGGGTTTGAATCGAGTTTTGTCAATGTTGCGCCTGCGTCGATTTCACGGAGACCTGAGAAGTCTTTGATATTTCCTGCGATATTGAAGTAATCGCCAACTTTTGTTCCTTCTGGGACATATGATGTGTATGTAATGATAGCATTTTCGCCATCAGCAAAAATCGCACCCTGCTTTGGATATGTTCCGATATACTGGGCATTGAATGCAACAGCGTCACCTGACTTGACGACAAGAGCGCCGTCTTTTTCTGAATAGATGTAAGATAGTGTCATCTTAGCAACAGCTTTAACTAAGACGTTGAATGTATCTTCTGCAAGAACTTCTGTTGTGTCCTTGAGCATGATTTCAGCCTTAATCTTTGCCTGAATATCCTTGCCGCCCTCTAGTGAGTTAGGAGTTGTAACGATGGCTTTCTTTCCATCTTCTGAGATTCTGATTGAAGAAGCATATGCCTCGTCAACTGTATACTTGATTGTGAATGTATATTTGTTGTCATCCTCTGCCATTCTTGATGTTTCAACTGTTAATTCGAAATCAGCTGCAGCGCCTTTTGAGGCGAGTGTTGAGTAGGTTGTGAAGACGCCTGCAAGAACTTTCTCTGCTAAAGCCTTGAAGTTTACTTCAACTTTCTCACTTGTGGTTTCAGAAGTTGTAGGAACATCCTGAGATGATGATGTTTCTGGTGCTGGTTTTGGTAATAATCCGCATGACGCGAGCATCATTGCTGAAGCAACCAACACAATGCTTACTTTTTTCTTCATAAAAATTAATTCCCCTTTCTGAAGATATAGTTAATTTGGTTAATCTGAATTATTCAGACATATTTAACGTAAGACCTGCAGCCTTACAAAGGTTGACCTGGTAAGTTGTTCTTCCGCTTGAAGTTGTGTACTTAACAAGGCCGCCTGTGATGGAGATGGATTGAACTTTGCGAGTGTCTGTGCTTCCTTCGAGAGAGTCTGCGATTGACTTCTTTCCCGCAAAGAAATCGACATTGTCACCGATTCTCTTAAGAGTGCCCGGATACTTGATGGAGATGCTGTCAACAATACGGATGTTGAGCTCCTCGGATGGGTTATCCTTATCGTGACAATATAAAGTGAAGGAATACGCATTTGTCGTAGCGGTATTTAATGTTGCATATCCGCCTGTGCAGACAAGTTCGACTGAAACCATGCAGTTAAGATATGCATCCGATGCGAATTTGCCAGCATTTCCGGTTAATGGAGCGACTTCATCCCCTTTTCCTGTTGAGATGACCTTCATATCGTCATCTGATGGGTAAAGAGCTGAATATGAGACATCGACAACCTGAAGAACTCCGTTGTATTCGGAGACTGTTCCGGTGATTTCGAGTTCATTTCCTATTTCGGTTAATGGAGCATAGACGATGTACTGTGTGAAGATGTACATACCATATCTCTGAGTGACGGTTGCTCCAGCGTTATTTGTGTAGGTGATGTCTTTGTTGACATAAGCAGCACCCTGATCTGGGCCAACGCCTGCAACGATGGCCTCAAATGTGACTTTTGAGCCAACCCAATCATAAGGCTGACCGTCACTTCCGATGCCTTCATTAATCATGCGAAGATCGATTTTGACAGGATCTGCATAGTTGAAATCAGGATCTAGTTCATCGCTCCAGAGATGCAATTTGAAATTCTGGGCCTGAACAGAGGCGTTGAGGAATGGATCTTGATAGTCTTTCCCTGTTACGCCTTTTGCCTTTGACCAGCCATACTGGCAAAGGGCAAGGTTAACGTTGATGAAGTCTTCGAGAACTGGATTCTCTTCAGTTGTGACCCAAACATAGACGAGGTAACGTCCGCCCGTTGAATCCAAGACTGGTTTTTCTTCATTTCCGTTATCGAGAGAGTCAGTTGAGAGGACGATGTGCTTAGCGTTCTTCAAGAGTTCTCCGTTGAATTCGGATGCACCATGACCCCAAGGTTCGAACATACCTGTTGATTCTGGTGTATCAACACAGTTGTAACGACCCTTGATTGTTCCGGTGTTTCCTGTTTTCTGTTTAAAGTGTGCGGTGTCACCATCAACTTTTGTGACTAAAGTGACTTCACCGATGCCGGATTTTAAGAATTCTTTGCCGACATAATCTTTGGTTAATTTAACCTGTTTGGTGTAATCAACCCATGAAGGGTCATCTTCCGGATTAGCGTAGCTAACTGAAGTAGAAGTTGGTTCTTCGCTTGATGGAACCTCACTTTTATTTGAAGGTGCGCAAGCGACAAGTCCGGCTAAGACAAGTCCAGAAAGGAATGCTGAGATATATTTCTTTTTCATGTTCCCCTCCTTATGAGTTAACGCATGTTGTCATAGCGTCCTCGTATGCCTTATCAACGGATTTTGTTCCGAGTAAGACGGCTGAGACGATCTTACCAGCTTCAGCTCTTGCGACGGATGAACCGACGAAGACTGGAGAGTTATAGTAAGAATCTAACAGTGTTGACGAGACTTTAGCGACATCGCCAAAGAGTCCGTTGTTCTGATTGATGAAAGCTTTGTATGAATCAGTTTCATAAGATGAGAGTCTAACTGGCTGGTAACCCGTTGAAACTCCGTAGTATGTTGAGTTCTCGGATGTTGAGATGTGCTTATAGAACTTCCAAGCAGCTTCTCTCTGAGCCTTTGTAGCATCGTTGAAAATGCAGATTGATGGGCCCTGTGAGATGACGGCTGGTCTAGTTAAATCGTATGAAGGGATCTTTGCGACGCCGACTGCGAAATTATCTGTGCCGTTATATGTTGTACCACCGGTTGATCCGATAGACATTAGCAACTCTTCTGATGTGAACTTAGTTGATGTATAGGTGTTGTTTCCGACTGTGCCTTTTGTGACGAATAAACCCTCGTCGAATTTAGCCTTTAAGTCGGACATCATCAATTTTGACTGAGCGTTGTTGAACAAGAAATGGTTTCCAGTTGATGACGTGAATGGAATTCCCATCTGCTCTGAAAGAGTGATGAATAAGTTGGAATCTGAGTCGTATCCCAATGGGGTGATGTCTGGGTATGTAGCTTTGATTTCTCTGCAAAGAGCCCACATCTGATCCCAAGTTTCAGGAACCGACCATCCGTTTGCGTCGAAGACGTCTTTGTTGTAGAAAAGCGCTTCTGTAGATTTTGCGAATGGAACTGAATATGTTCCCTCTTTCTGATAGTTGCATCCTTCTTCCCAGAAAGCTTTGACGAAATCGTCTTTTCCGGTCTTTTTGGAGCCATTATCCATGTGGGAACCGTCTTCTTCTTTGAAGCCGAGTTCTGCACTGTTGATATATTCATCTAAATTGACGCATACGCCTTCCCCACCCGCGGCCAAGTATTCGGCAACGTGGTCTGGATAGCAGAATGCCATTGTAGGCAAAGTGTGTGTTGAGACATTCTTTAAGCAAAGAGCCTTAAGATCGTCATATCCGCCGGCAGCGGATGAAGCTTTGATTTCGATGTTAGGTTCTTTCTGATTGAATGATTTGATGAGCGTATCAAGCAAAGCTTGGTTTGATTTACCCATTGTGTGCCAGAAAGTGATTGAAACCTTTTCATCTTTTCCACCTTCTTCTTTGCTGGAGTTTCCAGGTGTTGGTCCTGGCTTAGCGCCGCAAGAAGCTAAACTCATGAGTGTGGTAAAAGCCAAAATTCCGAGTGCCTTCTTTGTGTTTTTCATGTTTTTTCCTCCTGTTGGTTTATTAAGAGAAAAAGGCGGAAGTAGGAGGCTTCCGCCTATGTTCAATTAAATTAAGCTGCGAATAAGCAGTTTGCGAGAGCGTCCTCAAAAGCCTGATCAACAGTCTTTGTTCCGAGTAAGACTGCTGCCATTAATGAGTCGATTTCGTTACGTGCTGCAGATGATCCCTTGAATGCTGGGGATGTATAGTACCACTTTGTGTAATCTGAGCCTGTAGCTGCGAAATCTAAGACTGTATTGACGAGTGGCGTTGATGATGTCTTGTAGTTCTTATCTGTGAAAGATGAGGTTCTGACTGGGTTGTAGCCAGTTTTTGATGCCCAGTATGCTGAGTTAGTTGTATTTGTGATGTATTTGTAGAATAACCATCCACCAACTCTTTCCTGGATTGTTGAGTTAGCGAGGAAGCAGATTGATGGGCCCTGCATGATGACCTTGCCGTTGTTGAGGTCTGCCTGAGGAACTGCTGCAACTCCTGTCTCAAATGCGTCTGTTGCGTTGTAGCTTGTGCCGCCTGTTGATCCGATTGACATCATGAGTTCTTCAGATGTGAACTTTGTTGATGTATATGTTCCTGAACCAAGCTGAGCCTGTGAGGTCCAATAGCCTTTCATGCCTTCGCCACAGCCATATTCCTTAAGCTGAGAAACGAATGCTTTTGCCTTATCGTTGTTGAAAAGGAAGTGGTTTGTGCCTTCACCGGTTGTGTAAGGGATCTTCATCTGTTCGCAATATGTGATGTAGAAGTTAGCGTCTGAGTCATAGCCTAATGGGGTGACTTCTGGATATGCTGCCTTGATGTCAGCGCAAAGAGCCCACATCTGGTCCCAGGTTGTAGGAACTGTCCAGCCGTTTGCTTCGAACTGTGTCTTGTTGTAGAAGAGGACTTCTGTTGATTTTGAGAAAGGTAATGAATAATAGCCGTCGACTGCAACGCCTTTGACTGTGTAGTGATTTCCTTCATCTAAATATGTTGGAATGAAATCTTCTGTGCCTAAATCGCCTAAACCATTGTCTACGCCGAATCCGACCTTCTTTGATGACATGAATTCATCGAGTTTGAGAACTGAGTCTGAAGGGAGGTAGTCTGCAACATGGTCTGGATAGCAATATGCCATTGTTGGAGTTGTTCCAGCTGGAATTGCGTTTGCAACGTTCTTTCTGACGTCATCGTATCCGCCCTGTGCTGAGTGTGTGATTTTGATCTTTGGGAAGACCTTGTTGAATCCGGTGATGAATTCATCGAGGACTGCCATATTTGCTTTACCCATTGAATGCCAGAATGTGACCTCGCATTCGAGATCTTTAAGATTCTCAGGGATCTTTGCATCTAAGCCGTTATCTGCAACTTCTGATGTTGTAGGTGTTTCCTCTTTAGATGATTCTGTTGGTTTTGGTCCTGGAGTCTCTCCACCGCCACAAGCAGCAAGAGTTCCAATTGCCATGAGCGATAACATGGTTAACGCTAATTTCTTTTTTGCCATTTTTTTCTCCTAAATAAAATGTTCATATATGGTAGGTTTTTAAGCCGAATACCCTGTAAATGTGGCCTTTATCCTTTGATACCGGCGCGGCCAACGCCTTTCATGATGTATTTGCGGAAGAAGATGAATAAAAGCAAGAGAGGTACTGTAACGAGAATTGTTGCAGCCATCTGGATGCCATATTGAGGTTCTCCGGATGTAGTTGAGAAGGAGGAACGTAAACCGTTTGTGACAAGTCTCCAGGATTCGTTTCCTGCCGTGACTAACTGTGGCCAAACGTATGAGTTCCAGGAACCCATCAACTTGAGGATGAAGATTGAGATTAAGGTTGGCATCGCTAATGGAACCATGACATGCCATAAGAACTGCCAATCCGATTTACCGTCGACTTTTGCAGCGAGGTAAAGTTCGTTAGGAATCTGTTTGAAGTTCTGTCTTAATAAATAGATATAGAAGACTGATACCCAGAATGGAACGATCATGGAAGCAAATACTGCATCCTTATAGCCGAGCCATCCGTTGATCATGCCAACTCCAAATTCATACCAAGGGAGTTTTGCGACTGTGATGTAGTTTGTAATAACCATCATTTCGCCAGGAATCATCATTGTTGCAAGTAAGATTGCGAAGATGAGATCCTTGCCCTTGAAGTTAAGCCTTGCGAACGCGAAAGCTGCGAGAATTGTTGTGATAAGTGTGCCAATTGTCGAGATAACACCAACGATTAATGTGTTACCGACATATGTGACGAAGTCGAATGTGTTGAAGACTGTGATGTAGTTGCTCCAAAGAACTGTTGCCGGGAAGAAAGTCTGCACATTTGCGCGGATTTCTGTGGTGTTCTTAAGAGAAGTGATAATCATCCAGTAGAATGGGAAAAGGATGATTACGCTCATGAAGAGCAAGAATGAATAGGTGATGACGGATGTTATGATGCGTCCGATTTTCTGAGCTCTAGCAAGCTGAGCAGCATTTGCACGTCCTTCTTTAATGACAAGCGTCATGGAAGAGGTGTCGATTGATTGATATTCAGCTGTTGCCTCACGCTCTGCTTGTTTTTGCTCGCGTGATTTCATTTTGAAGAGCTTCTGTATGAAATTTCTTGAATCGTATTCCATATTAATAGTGAACCCTCCTCTTAGAAACCTGGAACTGAATAGCTGTGAAGATCATGATAATGATGAAGAGCATAACAGCTGCCGCAGCGCCACGTGAGACTGTTGTAGTACCACTCAAGCAGTCGTAGACATAGTAAACGATTGTATACATGTTCTTGGTTGAACCGCCGTCTGTTGATGGTGATCCGAATAAACCGACAACTGAGGTGTATTCTTTGAATGATCCAATAAAGGATGTGATCATGATGTACAAGATCTGTGGGGATAACATTGGAACGGTGACGTTCATGAATGTTTTGAATTTTCCTGCGCAGTCAATCTTAGCGGCATCGTAATATTGCTTATCGATGTTCTGCAATGCCGACAAGAAGATAAGAATCTTATAAGGTAAAGCGTGCCATACGATGTAGATACATAAGGCAATCATACCATGGCCCCATGATGCGGCATGGTCGATCCAATAGAACTCTGTACCTAGTCCAAAGAGGAAGTTAAGAATACCTTTGGAGTCGAATAAGACTGCGAAGACCATACCGACCGCGACTGCGTTCGTAACATAAGGAACGAAGAAGATGGTCTGGAAGATCTTTTGGAACGCTTTGATTGAGTGTAAACAAACGGAGATCAATAACGCGATGATGATGGAGAGAGGAACGGTAACGAATGTGATGACCATTGTGTTTGGAAGAGCATATTTCAAGACATCTGTCTGGAAATAGACTTTCATCAACTCTGCCCCGTTCTGATAGACATATCCACCAGCTTCTGCACTATAGAATGTATTCCATTTATAGACTAGGTTCTGGGCTTCATCCTTACCGGCAAGTGTTAAGACCGTAAGGAAGTTATCGAATGTGAATCCCGCTGAAACCTGGGTTGTGTAATCGTAATCCTTAAGGAATGCGATGACGATAGTGTTGATCAAAGGGTAAAAGGTGAAAACTGCGAGGAGAATGATAACCGGAGCAAGATATAGCCAAGCTTTCCAGTTGTTGCGTTCTCCAGCGTCCGCAGACACTCTCTCTTTCCTCTTGAACAAGTTCTTGAAGAAATCGAGGAACCCTCCCTTTTTACTTGCGACTGCAGCCATGATTAGATGATCCTTAATTCATCGCCTTCAAGAGAGAAGGCAAAACACTTATGAGGCTTGACTGCACACTTAACAGTACCTGTAGAGACTTCGACGAATGCGTCGACAATGAACTTTGTGTTTGTGGTTGCTTCTGGATGTTCTGCAACAAGCATGATGTCACGACCCATTGTGAGAATTCTTTCACACTCAAATGTGAATGAGCCATTTGGATCAACAACAATGCCTTCTGGACGGATGCCAACTGTGCACTCCTGATCTGGAACGTCTTTCTCTGTAATTTCTCTAACGACTTCGTTTCCAATGTAGAGTTTATTATTCTCAACACGGCCTTTGAAAAGGTTGATTGGTGGGGTTCCTAAGAAGTTGGCAACGAATTTATTGACTGGGTTGTTATAGACCTCCTGCGGAACGCCTCTTTGCTGTTCAACACCGAGCTTCATGACAACGATTTCATCGGAAATTGACATTGCCTCTTCCTGGTCGTGTGTGACGAAGATGGTTGTGATACCTGTTGACTGCTGGATTCTTCTGATCTCTTCACGAGTCTGAAGTCTTAAACGAGCGTCAAGGTTTGATAAAGGTTCGTCAAGGAGAAGAACTCTTGGTTTCTTAACTAGAGCACGAGCGATAGCAACACGCTGCTGCTGACCACCGGATAACTGGTTTGGTTTTCTCTCTAAATACTGTTCGATCTGAACGATTTTAGCGGTCTCACGGACAATCTTATCGATTTCATCCTTAGTGAGTTTTCTTTTCTTAATGTATGGCTTTCCGGTTTCATCCATGACTTGGTTGCCGTCTTTATCTTTAACAGCTTCTTCGATTCTGAGGTTTGTTAAAGGGAATGCGACGTTCTTGTAAACGGTCATGTGTGGATAAAGTGCATAGTTCTGGAATACTAAGCCAATACCTCTCTTTTCTGGTTCGAGGTCTGTGACATCTTCGTCACCAAACCAAATCTCTCCTTCGGATGGTTCTAAAAGTCCAGCGACCATATAAAGTGTTGTTGACTTACCACAGCCAGAAGGACCTAAAAGACCGACAAGTTTTCCATCTGGGATGGTGATGTCGAGAGCGTTGACAGCGTAAGTGTCAGGGATGCCTTTCTTAGGGTTTCCAGGGAAGCATTTGGTAAGATTCTTGAGTCTAATCTCCATGAGAGTCTCCTAAAAATATATTTTTGGTACTCAAATTATACGAAAAGAAAAGACATCATTGCAACAACTGTAAATATATTTACATCAAAAATGTGTAAAATTTTACTTTACAATATGTTATGCTATAAGACTTACTTGAGGTCGTTCCAGATTGATTTTGTGCCGAGAGGTCTATTCGGATCGTCTTCGCTTAATCCCAAGAATGATTCGCTTTCAGTCTTAGCGGCTTTGGCCTGTAGTTTTGCCATCTCTTCAGGGCTGTTGTAAACGGATTGTTCAGATGTATCAACCATGTATGTTGCAGATAAATAGTCATGCAAGCACTGCCCGTCTTTTCTGAACACCATAAAGCTGAAAGATACTATCAATGGAACGCCTAATGTGACCATGGATAAGAGCATCTCGACAACGAGTTGTATCATTTGTCTAACAATAAAATTACCCGCTTTTGGAGACACGGCTTTTGGTGTCAACAATGAAAGCTTTAAAAGCTTCATTGAAATTGTTTGTTTACCTCTATTACCAAATATTAGAGGTATAGCGATCTCAAACACCGCGAAAGATAGTGATATCGATAGCGGTATTAATATTAAATTTATGTAAATGGTCAATACATTTCTAGCTTCTACGAAACCTTCTGCATTCTTGATATAACCGACCGCCCTATCATATGCCTGAAGGTAAAATTCATGCATCGTTTCCTGGCTATATGAAGGGTTAGCAACAGCGTTGTTTTCAGCATCTTTTACGAAATATAGTTTATCGTCTTTTGCGCCGATCCTATTGTCTCCAATCTTCTGGTTGTAATAGATTGTCGGGCCGTAATCGTCTGAAGTTATATCTTGAGGGAAAAATTGCTCTTTTGAGTAAAAATCAGTCAGAACACCTTCGATTATTGCGTTCTGTTCTTCGTTGGTTTTCTTCTCATAATATTCGGTCAGAGGGACAAGATTTTCATCTGTTGTATCATCACAAACATATAAGCCAGAGTCTTTTGATATGCTGATATATGTCTCGAAGGCGGATGTATAAGCCGGCATAGACTCCACTACCATTCTCGATAGGAAAAGGAATGCAAATGTGCCGAATGAGAGGAAAACAACCTCTAAAATGATAGAGATTAAGCGCTTGCCAAATGGCGCTTTGAAATATTCCATTTCTTTAGGTTTTTTAGTCTCTATATTATCCATTTATTCCTCGTTCTTTTTTAATTCCGCTTCGCGCCTAGCTTCTGCGTCTCTAATCAGTTTTATGTCCGATGTATTAATAAAAGTCATCGACGCAAGATCATGCAACGATTGCTTATTAGGTGTGACGAGCATAAAGATAAGGGACGCTACAGATAACAGCAATCCGATTAATAAGAATACGGACAGTTCCACTGTTGCCCCAAACACATCCATAAGCGGCATTCTAAAAGCACTAAGGCCAAATCCCATGATTCCGATCATCGGTATGATGAAACAGTATTCAAATGTCTCAACAAAGAAACGGATGAGGAACTGCCACCACTTTGCTAGGCTAGCGTCTCTATCGTCAACTTCTAGCTTCGCTACTCTCTTTCCAAGAGTTAATCCATTCATTTTCACAAGAGGAATGATTAAGAATGTAATTAAAGAGCCAACAATATAAGAGGCGATCATCGCGGCGCTCTGAAGATAAGCCCTCTTTCCCGTTAACATATACATCTTATAAGCGAGATCTAAATACTGCTGATCGTTCTTGATGACCTCATCTAAAGCTGATGTGTATGTTTTGTTGAACAATTCAGTCACAGCCTTATATGTTGTCGTTGTGTCTAATGAGTCTGTATTTCCGTTTAGATAAGCGATCAGATTAGCTTGAGTTGCGTCGCTGAATAAAGGTTCGGAATTTAGAGGATCTGAAGCACTTAAGTCATATACAAAGAGCGATGAATTGTCGCCATCAAGCTCTTTTGGAAGGCCTAAAATCTCGGTATTATATTGAAATTGACTAAGTTTTGCGCAGTTTTCTACACGATATCCCGTGTAATATTGCTGCAAAACATCCCTTTTTGGATCATCTTTATACGCATCAATTTTCTTGGATAGATAGTACTTATAGAATTGGGTCTCGAAATCATCCCTTAAATAAACGCTGCCATCCTGAAGCCTAAAAGATAAATGGCGGTCCACTAAAATAGTTGTCATCTCATTAAAAGTGTCGGACATTTCATTGGTGATGCGTTTGAAACCAAAAAGATTCTGGAAGGCCAAACCATAAGCGGTCACAGCTAAAATGAAGGCCACGAAAACGTCTGCTAATTCGGCAAGTATTCTTCTAAGAGTTCCGCCCCTGACGGACTGAACTACAGCATCGTTATTTCTGTTCTCGACATAATTCTTCGCCATTGCATTTACTATTCTAATTAATATGTAACCTTTTCTAAAGAAAAAACGGTTTTAAGGCCGTTTTCCGTTATTCATGTTTAAATAATTATTATTAATCTTAATGCCCCTTATTTTGGCTAAAAATAAGTTATTTGCCGTTTGTTTCCACATCTTCAACAGTGAGTTTAACATCTGAGTGATCGTAGATTGTCTTTTCTTCTTCAACAACCGGATTCTCTTCAATGTATTTGTTGTATTCTTCTTTAGAGTTGAAGACTGTTGAGCCTTTATCTTCGATGACAATTGTCTTGAATAGATAATCGTGGCCCATCTTGTCTTCGTGTTTAAAGACATTGACCATATAATCCGCCGCGACAAGAATAATCCATGCGAAGATATCAAAGATTCTTGTTAAAGGGAGGAGCATAGTCATTCCGGCGACAAATAAAACCAGAGGTCTAGTGAAACGGATTGCTTTGGAAAGCTTAACACCATTTGAATCAACAACCGAGATTCCTCCAATGAGTTTTCCGATCGTCTTATTGTTCTTTAAAGCGACCGGAATCACGTAAAAGATGATTAGCTGAACTGGGATAAATGCTGTTGCATAGCAAATCCAATTGTATTTTGTTAAGGCGTTGCTTAACTCGTTAAAATGCTTGCTCTGCGAAAGGGAATACGCGGCATCATAGTACTTGCCAGAATACTGATTATTCGCGGTTGATAAGAAATAATTCTTATATGTCTCCGCGTTCTCATCGGTAACTGTTTTAGCCGTGGAAGGTTTCTTCGATAAATCTATCGTTAAAGAATCGCCTAATGTGTAAGTGAACAAATCATTTCCGAATGTCTCCACTTCTTCCTGAGAAGCGTAGACTTTAGTTAAGTCTGGAGAAGACATCCCTAAGACGTTTGAATAGAAATATGTCTGGCCTTCTTCAACACTAGATACGCCATCGATTTTGTCCACTAGTTTGTTAGGGGCGAAGTCGGTGTAATAATCCCAGAGCATATCAAGATAGTATTCATATCCATACTTATCCTGATCAGCACTCTTTTTAGGAGTGTATTCATAAAGGCCGAGATTGGAATAAAGATAGTCGCCATTCTCATCTGGCTTGTTATCGAACAGTCCGGATTCATATGCATATTTGAAGGCGGTGTTTTGGGCGTCTTGTCCTCCGATTGCCTTAAACATGAATTTACCGGTTACAAATGTAAATAATATGGATGAAAGGATAAATGCGAGGAAAGCATCGATAAATAGAGCGAGGAATCTTTTTCCCGCTGTAGCGATCTTAA
>JAKSVF010000026.1 GCA_024408235.1 Bacilli bacterium | reverse complement strand
GTGCCTTGAGCTTTCCGTTTTTCAAAAGTGAGACATTCTGGATTGTGATGCCAAGTCTCTCTGACAATTCAGTAACGCTCATTTTCTTCTTGGCGAGCATTACATCAACATTCACAACAATCATACCGTACCCTCCAAGTCTTCCTTATCCTTCATGACATCGCTAACATGGTTTTTCAAAATGTGTAACGCTGCAGACACAATCAATCCGAAGAGCAATATCGCCACGTTTCCAATGACGTTTGAGATGCACGAAAAGATAATATCCGTAATAGTCAACGCGACGAAAAGAGCGCTGTCGACTAGCATCACGATAGATGATATTTTCAACAACTTGCTTGTCCTTTGAGCAAATGCACCTCCTTTTAAATACCTTATCCACAAATCCGTGAAAACATAGACAATCCAAAAGCAAGGTATAGATAATGCAATGTGCAGAGTTAACATTGTCACATAAACCATGTGGTCTCCGTCAATAAGCGCACTTGGATAATACCAAACGCAGAAAAACACGCCTATTACAATTGCAACAACGGAGATAAACGGAAACAGATATTTTTCAATTTTCATAATGTTTCTCCTATAGTACTTCAATTATTTTATATCATAATCATAAATCGTTTTTCAATAACTATTTATCGTTTTTCATTAAATTATACCGAATGTGATCCTATCTGACGCTACGTTCCCATAAATGCGATGTATCTGTACAAATATTGATATGTTTCCTCATACTACAAAACCGAAGTTTTTCGGGGTATTTGACGAAAACGAGAGCAAAAGAAAAAAGAGTCTTGATCAACCCAAATTGACCAAAACCCTTGATTTTATGCTTTTTTTGGCGTTTGCACCCTATTTTCGACATAGCAACGTGATACACTCAACATGCGGAGTTTGAGGAAAAAGATCAACAGGTTGCACCGATTCAATCTTATACATATCAATCAATAGCGCACAATCCCTTGCAAGAGTGCTTGGATTACATGATACATACACTATTTTATTAGGGCCTATGGCTTTAATGGCCTCGATAAATTCTTTCGTTGATCCTTTGCGTGGTGGATCCATGAAGATGGTGTCGAATTTAACTCCCATTTTCGCTTGTTCAACAAGGTATTCGGTCGCATCACCACATATAGCTGTGTAGTTCGCTATCCCATTCGATTCTGCATTGAATTTTGCGTCTCTCACGGCCTCTTTAATAACTTCCACCGCTGTCACGTTTTTCGCACCCTTGGTCGCCGCGATTAGTCCTATGGTTCCGATACCTGAATATGCGTCAAAAACGACCTCATTTGGCTGAATTGAGGCAAAATCCATCGCTGTTTGGTAGAGAATTTCAGTCATGACTGGATTTGTTTGATAGAAGCTTTTCGCGGAGATTCTAAACTTAACTCCGCACAAGATGTCTTCTATATAGCCCCTGCCCAACAATATCTTATCTTTTTCCCCAAGGATGACGTTCGTCTTCTCTGGATTTATGTTTTCAACAACGGTTGTGACCTCTGGAAGTCTCTCTTTTATGAGTTCAATGAGCTTATCTTTTCTTGGGAAATATGGGGATTTAGAAACGATGACAAGCATATTCTCGTTGAAGTGCTTGCTAGTCCTCACCAAGGCGTGTCTGATATAACCTTCGCCCGTCTTCTCGACATATGGTTCTATTTGGAGCTCATTCATGATTTTGCAAAGCTCAGACACAATCTTGTTTCCGAGTTTGTCCTCAATAGAGCAATCATCGTTTTTTACAATATAATGCGTTCCTTCTTTATAGAAACCATAAATGATGTTCTGGTGCCACTGATCCCACCCGAAAGGAACTTGGACCTTATTTCTATAATGGTACGGATCCTTCATGCCAAGTGTCGGGAGAACATCGACGTTCATGTGCCCTATCTTGCGAAACTGTTCTGAGACAAGTTTTCTCTTGAAATCCAATTGGGCTTCGTACTTATATGCCTGGAATGAGCATCCACCACACGCGGTGCACACCTTGCACACGGGTTTTATTCTATTCTCTGATAGTTTATCGAGTTTTTTTATACGACCAAAAAAGACACCGTTTCTCTTGTAGAGGATTTCTACATCCCCTTCATCACCAGGAAACATCCCTGTGACAAAGACGACTCTATCCCCATCGCGGCATACGCCTTTACCCTCATATGAGAGATCTAAGCAGCGTGTCTTGATGATTTCAGTGTCTTTTGAGTTGTTCATTGTTTATGCGGCCGCCTTCTCTTTTGGTGCTGCCATTAAATTCTTAATGAATTCGACTTCTAGAGCGACATCAAGTCTTGGGAAGAGTTGTTCTCCCTTGCAAACGACTAATCCGCCTGTTGAGCCAAATGTGCATGCATTCTCATAAGTTCTCTTATCAGCAGGGACTCCTAACTGATCGAAAACTTTCTCGCTCTTTGTGACGAAAATTGGGCTTAGGAGCATTCCAGCGAGGAAAATTACGCTGGAGAGATGCTGCATGCATGAAGCGAGTTCATCTGCCTTAGCTGGGTCTTTTGCAAGCGCCCATGGAGCGGATTCCTCAATATATTTGTTTGCTGCTGAGACAAGTTCCATAACTGCAGCATAGCTTTCTGTGACCTTAAGGTCATCAGACATAACTTCGTATGCTGCGATTGTCTTATTGAACACTTCATGTAAGCCTTTATCAAGATCGTTTAAATCGCCTTTATATTCAGGGGTAGCACCACCATAGTACTTAGCGATCATGGATACGGTTCTGTTCAAGAGATTGCCAAAGTTGTTTGATAGATCCGCATTCAATCTCTCAACGAACTGTTCAGGTGTAAACTGTCCATCCTGACCAAACACGATTTCTCTTGCTAAATAATATCTGACAGAGTCGACGCCATAATGTTCTACAAGAGGTGGAACAGGAATGACGTTTCCCTTTGATTTAGACATCTTTCCGTCCTTCATCATCATTAAACCGTGAACGAAGACTTTAGATGGTTTTCTTAATTCCATAGCGTCTAAGAACATAGGCCAGTAGATTGTATGGAATCTTGTGATATCCGCGCCGATGACGTGGACGACCTCACAATCTGGGTCTTCCCAATAATTTTTGAATTTGGAATCGTCTTCCTGACCGTAGCCTAAAGCGGTGATGTAATTGGTCAGCGCGTCAAGCCATACGTAAATGACATGTCCTGGAGCTTCTTTGACAGGAATTCCCCAATCGAAAGTGGTTCTTGTGACACAAAGCTCGTTAAGTCCCGGCTTTATGAAGTTGTTGACCATCTCAGCCTTTCTTCCGAGAGGGACGATGAATGTTGGGTTCTCATCATAGTATTTGAGCAATCTGTCTAAATACTTTGAGCATCTGAAGAAGTAAGCACCTTCTTCTTTTTCTTCAACCGGTCTTCCACACTCTGGGCAGAGATGTTCATCTCCGACCTGAGTCTCTGTCCAATACGATTCCTCATGGACACAATACCAGCCTTTATAGGAAGAGAGATAGACATCATCGTTTTTGACGAATCTTGAGAAAATGTCTTCGACCGTCTTTACGTGTCTCTCCTGAGTTGTTCTGATGAAATCATCGTTTGAAATCTTCATTGTGCTCCAAAGCGATGTGAAAGTTTCTGCAACGCCATCAACGAATGCCTGTGGAGTAATTCCTTTTGCGGCTGCGTTTTTCTGAATTTTCTCTCCGTGCTCATCTAAGCCTGTGAGGAAGAAGGTGTCGAAACCCCTCATTCTCTTTCCTCTAGCGATGATGTCACAAAGAGTTGTGCAATAAGCGTGGCCCAAATGTGGGGATGCGCTTGGATAATAGATAGGTGTGGTTATATAGAATTTTTTGCTCATGGCTAATGGAACCTCCTTGCAAAATTGTAGTCCTGAAAGATTTTAGCACACACGAACGCGAGAAAGTAGAAACAAAAAAGCCACGCTTTTTTACGTGGCTATATGTTGGACCCGTTAAATTACTTTCCAGCTTTTGCAAGTTTCTTGTTGAACTTGTCGATACGGCCGTCTGTTGAAACGTTACGCTGCTTGCCTGTGTAGAATGGGTGGCACTTTGAGCAGGTATCAACTTTAATTTCGCTTAATGTTGAGCCAGTTTCGAATGTTGCACCACAGCTGACGCATGTGACTGTGATCTTGTGGTACTTTGGGTGGATGTCTTTCTTCATTTTCAATACTCCTTTCGCCTTGTGGTTTACCCCACAAAGAGAGTTACGGCTGATATATTATCCGTTCGCACACTCTTGCGCAAGGAAAAACCGATAAAATCTTTACTATTTCCTTTTAGGATTGAGTTATTTCTTCGTCAATGTATTAAAGTTCAATGTTGTCATTCGGCCTAACAAGCATCGCCTTGTCGGAATGGACTTGCATAACCTGTTTAATATCCCAAATCATTCCAGGCCTGCAATGCATTGGGATGAGGTGTTTTGCGTTCATTACATCCGCTGCTTTTGCGGCATCCATCGGACTCATTGTGTAGAATCCATCTATTGGTAGCAACGCATAATCAATCCCTTCTTTCGCAAGGTCTTCCATTTCAGGGGTGAAGTCGGTGTCACCTGCGTGGTAAATCTTGACTCCGTCGACTTCTATGAGCCAACCTACGCATTCAGCCTTGTTGTGGTGTGAATTGTAAGCAGGGACGGCCTGAATATGGATTCCAAACAAATCAAAGGAGTAATAGGTTCCATTAACGAGAGCGTCTTTTGACCTGATGACAACGCATCTATCGGCCGGAATAATTTTATTGATATCGTTGTGGTCATAATGTTCGTGTGAGATCAAGACAAGGTTTGCCGGCGTCTTGTATCCAACGCCCTCATATGGGTCTATAAATACCACAGTACCGTTATTGGCGGTTAATCTGAATGATGCGTGTCCTTGATAGAAAAGTGTTGCCATAAATGCTCCTATTTAACTTCGTTTTTGAGGTATGCCTCGTAAAATTCTCCAGGCCAAAACCGATCCGGGAGATATATCACTTCTTTTGATATCCCCCTCGACATCAAGAGGGGGTTAAGTCCCATGTGGAAATTGGTTATTTGATTCACATGAAGGTAGATGATTGAAAGATAAACAACCACCCCTTCAGTGAACTCTTCAGGAATCTCGAAATAATCACATTCACTTAATGGTTCTATTATCAAATTGCGGAGTTTTCGATATTTTTTGTCATCATCTTCTTTAGTTAAATCTTGGAGTTTTGCGGAAATTCTAGCGAATACTGCTGGATTTTTGCTTACCTCTAAAGATGGCGAGAATAAAACCCATGTTGGATAATCTGTTTGATTTGTCGGATCGTTTGACCAGGTTTTAAAGACATAACCATAAACAAGATCACCTTCTTTTATAAGTCGGTTTCTTTTGTAATATGAACCGGTTAGAAAACCTCTCATGGCATGGCGGAAGGTATCTTTATAAGCGATGTAGGAAACATCGTTTTTATCGAGGTCCTTTTGCCTGTTTTTCCAATGATTACTAAGGGTGTCGAATAACTCCATAAGATTACTATAAATGTTTTTTCAAAATGAAAAAGTGAAATTAGCCTTATGTTGTGATAGTGTTCGGTTATCGTTCACCGAATTCAAATGGTGAAGAAAGGACGAATTACATGATTTCAAAATCTTTGGCACTTAAAGTCTTGAATGAATGTTTGGCCACTGGCGGAGACTACGCGGAGGTTTATGTCGAAGAGACAACAAACCAGAGCGTAGAACTCGAGAACGGAAAGGTAAACTCATCTTCCGAATCTAAGTCATATGGCGTTGGAATCCGTATCTTAAACGGTTTCAAAAGCGTATATGGATACACAAGTGACACAACACAATCAAGCTTGATGAACCTTGCCCACTCTTTAGCGGCAAGCTATAACGGAGCTAGAACGATCACCGTTGAAAAGATCGCAAAGAAAAGAGTTAACAACATCAATAAAATTGATGACCATTTAATTGATGTTCCTGTTGAAGAAAAAATCGCATATTTAAAAGAATGCACGGAGGCTGCTCAGGCGGTTGATCAAAGAATAGTTCGTGTTGTTGCAAATTTCTCAAATTCACATCGCGAATGGGAATTGTTCAACGCAGAGGGTCCGGTGGGAAACCAGATAAATAACACAGAGGAACGCGGTCGTATGTTCCTTCTCGCAATGGCTGTCGGAGAGGGTGGAAAAATCGAAACCGGCACAACTAGACCTGGAAGATACGATGGATGGCATTGGTTCAAAGAAATCGACTACAAAGGCAAATCACGCAGAGCGGCAGAGATTGCCATTCAGAGCTTAACTGCTGACGAATGCCCTTCAGGCGTTTATCCAGTCGTTATCACTAACGGATGGGGAGGCGTCTTGTTCCACGAGGCTTGCGGTCACCCATTAGAGTCATCTGCAACATCTAAAAAGCAGTCGGTTTTCTCAGAATCAATCGGAAAGCAAATCGCTTCAAAACTTGTATCTGCATACGATGATGGCACCCTTCCGAATGAGTGGGGTTCAAACAACATTGACTCCGAAGGTGTCAAAACACGTAAGAATTGCTTAATCAAAGACGGCATCTGCAAAGGGTTCATGGTCGATAGATTAAACGGAAGAAGACTCGGCATGGAACCAAATGGAACATGCAGAAGAGAAAGCTATAAATATGAGCCAACAAGCAGAATGTCCAACACATATATCGCTGCCGGAAAAGATGATCCTGAACAGATTATCAAAGACACCAAACTCGGAATCTATGTCAACGACTTCGGCGGAGGATCAGTCAATCCGATGACTGGTGAATTCAACTTCTCCGCAAGCGAAGCTTACATTATTAGAGATGGAAAGATTTGTGAACCAGTTAGAGGTTGTACATTGATCGGAAGCGGAAGCGAAGTGTTGATGAACATCGACAGAGTTGGAAACGACGTTGATTTAGGACAGGGAAACTGCGGAGCGGCATCCGGTTCAGTTCCAGTAAATGTCGGACAGCCAACACTTAGAATATCCGCAATGACAGTCGGAGGAAGAGGAGGAAAGTTAGAATGAAAGTAGCAAAATTCTTTGAATTAGCTAAAGCTAATGGTATTGAAGAGTGCCAGTTAACGATTTCCAAAAGCAAAACAACGGGATTCTCAATTTTCCACAGCGAATTAGAGGGTTTCCAGATTTCTGATGACATCTCTATCAAGGCGTGCGGTGTAGTTAACGGAAAACTCGGTTCATCTTCGACACAGAAAGATGGAAAGGGCTGTTTTGAGTTCTTGGTCGAAGGAATCTTAAAGAGCGCTAAAATCAGTGAAAAAGAAGGTGAAGCATCAATCTTCCCTGGCAGCAAGAAATACCACAAGAAGAACGTCTTCAACCCAGAATTGGGTAACACCCCTATCGAAGATAAAATTAAAACCGCTCTTTCTTTAGAAAAAGAAATCTTGGCATACGACTCCCGAATCAGTGAAGTAACAGCGATCCAATATGAGGAGAAAGAGACTGTTAGTGAGATTTACAACTCACACGGCCTCAAGCTAAAAGATAAGGGCAACTACTTCATCATGTACGCCGGCGCAGCAGCAAAAGACGGTGATAAGGTTAAAGAAAACTACGAGATTTCTTATGGAACCTCTTTATCTACCTATAACAAAGATGAATTTATCAAGAACCTTTGTGATGGAGTCTTGGCGAAATTTGGTGCCGACGCATGCAATTCAGGTAAATACCCTACTGTTTTAAAGAACAGCGTATTCGCCTCATTAGCGAACTATTTCATCCATTCAACAATCGCGGAAGAAGTCCAGAGAGGATCAAGTTTCTTAGCTGGAAAATTGGGAACAAAAATTGCGTCAACCAAAATCACAATCAGTGAGAAGCCATTATTACCAAACATCTTCTTCTCCTACTTCGATGATGAAGGCGTTGCAAAAGAAAACAAGGATATCGTCAAAAACGGCGTCTTGAAAACTTATCTCTATAACACAGAGACAGCAAAAGTTGATGGAGTCGAATCAACCGGTAACGGTGCATACGCCGGTGGAAGACTTGCTACATCTTATTCAAATATTTATATAAAGGGTGGAAAGGCCACATTCGACGAAATGATTTCGGGCGTTAAAGAAGGCGTCTATATCACTGAAATACAAGGACTTGGTACAGGCATGAACCCAAGATCGGGCGATTTCTCATGTCAGGCCCAAGGATTTATGATCGAAGATGGTAAGGTCACAAAACCATTAACGCTTATCACTTTATCCGGAAATTTATTCAAGATGCTGAATGAAGTTTCAGGCTTCGATAACAACGAAAAACTAACGCTCTCATCAATCATCTGCTCAGACATCCTGGTGAAGCAAATGTCTATCGGTGGCAAGTAGTTAAAACAACAAAAAATAATAAAGATCGCGTGAAAATGCGGTCTTTTTTATTAGATTTAATCGAACTTTTTCAAAAAAATCAGTTATCTTTTTACCTTTTTAAAAGGTTATGTTATAATTCGATTATGAAAAAATCGCTGCTTGCACAAATTCAGGAAAAATATCAGCCACTCGAGCTGTTCTTTTTAGCTGATATCCACGACAAGACAATGACTCAGGCGGCCATCAAACAAGAGCTTCTAAGACTCACAAAAGAGGGTTCTGTTAGAAGATACTCATATGGCGTTTATTTCATCCCAGATAAGCAAAAATCCGCCGCTCCAGACACAATGGACGCAATAGAAATGAGATATATCCAGAACGGAAAGAACTCAATTGGCTTCTATACTGGTATTAATTTTATTAATAGCATTACCGGAAGAAGACCAACCGTTGAAGATAAGTTAGAGATCATTTCTAACAAGGCCACAAGCGGCAAAAAGAGCGTTTATATGTTCTCTAAGAGATTTATCTTAAGAAAACCATACATGACAATCACAAACGATAACGTCGCCTTAAACGCCTTCTTAAGCTATATAGCAATGACAGATCTTCCAACGTTAAAAGCCAATTACGCATTGCTCTCCAATTACATCAGAAAAGAACATTTGGGCGCTAATGAGGTCATGGAAGCAACCAAATTCTTCCCAGCTAAGACAGCATCAAAACTCTTGGCTACCGATTTGTACAGGAGCCTTTGGAAACATTAATTTCTCGTCAATTTAATCAAAAAGAAAAGAGAGTGATTATTCGCTCTCTTTTTCGTTTTCCTCATCCGTTTCTTCGGTTTCAGGCTCCTCATCGGTGAACTCTTTTAAATCCCAATCAGGATGCCTTTCTCTCACCATATCAAACGTTTTATCAAGCAAAGCCTCTTCGGTCTTACGCTTATTTGCAACCGTTCTTCTAATGATGTGTTCGGCACCACCGAGCGCTTCTTTTGTTTCTCCATATGATTCGTCGATGTGCGAGCTGATAAGAATGTAGGCTCTTAATGAAGGTCCATTGCCTGCTTCAGATAAGAACTTCTTAACGAGTAAAGGCTGCGAAATATAGAACTTCTTAGCCTCTTCGTCTCTATTCAACATCATGAGCAACGCGATTTTATTTGCTACAGCCGTGTTATAAACACGCTCAGACACATCTTTCTCACATGCGAGTGTCTTTTCAACTATTTCTAATGCGTGCTCATATGCGCCATTATCGAAGTCTTTATAAAGAGAGATGTCATTGATTCTTGAGGTGAAGTCTGTGACTTTGTCGTAAACGGGGGTGTCATTTGACTCAACGCCAGTTGCGGCCTGGTATTCAGACAAAAGCATATTGTTATAAGCTTCTTTATTTACTTGGCTCGTAAGAATGGTGAATAAATATCCATCGTTCTTGTTATCAAGCTGAGCAGGGAAGATGTTGTAAACATGAATCATGAATGCGGCGGCAAGGAAAACGATAGCGAATGTCTTCCACCAAACCCATCCATTACTTGAGCTAGCGAACACTTCGCCCGAAACAATAATCGCAACAAACACAATAACCTCGACCAAAAGGAAAAGAAGAGGGAAATAGATCATTCCTTTAGGGTTTGATTTCTGAACGTCCTTTGGTGTGGCTTTTGTTTCGCCAGTTAAACCGTCATATCCGCTGATTCTAAATTTGAATTTTGTTTTGTGTTTTAACTCTTCAGGCGTGAAATGAGCATCGCCAGGAATCGCCTTTCTTCTGAGCGTGAACCAAAGGGCGCAGACAGAATATATTTTGTATCCACCAGCTTTTGCACCGATAACATGTCCAACCTCAATAAGAATAGCGTTCAAAATGATTGATCCGATAACGCTGATGAGAATAAACAAGAATCCGCTGTTTAACGGAATGCTCGATGATGATGTGGCAAATGTAGGTCTAACGAAAACAAGTCCTGTAACAACAGCAATTGCTAACATGATTCCGTATACGAATAAGGAATAGATATCGTTTTTCTTCATAATAAAATCCTCCTCTAATTAAAGACAAAGGCGGTAGATTGCCTCAATGTCTTTGGCGCTTAGCGATTGCGGGTAAAGGCCAATCGCACGTGTTCCGTTTCCGCTTGCTAGAGCAACCAATTCTGGGAGGTCGTTTTCAGTTAAGCCGAACTCATTAAGAGTTGTAGGCATGCCAATGGATTTATAGAATTCTTCCATTTGGTTGATACCAATTATAGACGCTTCTTCATCATCGTCCACTGTAACATTAAAGACAACGCGTGCGAATTTAGCAAATTTGGTTAAATCTAGTTTATAAATATAGCGGGCCCAGCCAAGATAACAGACACCTATTCCAGCACCGTGAGTAACTTCTGGAGCATATCCAGATACTGCGTGCTCAAGTGGGTGAACAACGAAAGCGCTGCTCTTTCCGAAGCCAGTAATCCCGTTATGCGCAAAGCTAGACGCGATCATAAGTTGGGCTCTCGCATCATAATTATATGGCTGATTTATAGCGATTTTTGCAGATTTGATGACATTTTTGCACAATTCTAAAGCCCAGGCATCCGATAGTTGATTGTCATCGGACGGACCGAAATATCTCTCCATTGTATGCATCATCATGTCAACAACTCCGGCAGCGGTTTGATACGCAGGAAGGGTGTAAGTTAACTCAGGGTTCTCAATCGCGAACAACGGTCGAACAATGTCTTTATTGAACCCTTTCTTAATCTTGGTTTCTGGATTCGTGATAACGCAGGAGTTTGACAATTCACTTCCGGCAGCAGAGATTGTAAGGATTGCGCCGATTGGCAAAGCCTGAGTTGGGTTTGTAAGTCCAAGGTTAAAGTGGAATGGATCTCCGTCATAATAATATGCAACAGAGATTGCTTTGGTGACGTCGATAACGGATCCGCCACCGAGCGCAAGCAATAAATCAGGCTCAAAGTCTTTGCAGACCTTCAATCCCTCATTAACAAACCTTAATTCAGGGTTTGGGGTGATTCCACCATATTCAACGAAGGAAATCTTGCTCTCAATTAGTTTCGCTTCCACAAGAGCTAAAAGTCCGTTTTTTATGACGGTTCTACCTCCGTAGATGATTGCCACTTTCTTAAATCCATAATTCTTAATGATGTCAGCAATTTTGTTTTCGGTTGCTTTTCCGAAAAATATTTTGGTGGGGCTATAAAATTCAAAATTCTGCATATTACTTCCTCTTTTCTTCTTTTGACAATTCGACTAATCCCGGAAGAACGGTTAAAACCGCGCAATTGACGAATTTTTTCGTGTTTTTCTCAAATCTTAATGGGGTCATTCTCATGTCCTTGAAAGAATACGCAAGTTCATCTCCGATAAAACGCGCAAAGCGTCTCGCGACGGTTCTATATTGGTCTTTTGGCAGGCCAAATTTATTGTTTGAAACAAGAATAACAAACGTTTTAGACATTGCTTTGCTATAGAAGAAGTTCTCAACAAGATCGTGTGCTGCCGAATTGTAGCTTGATCTGATGAAATCGTAGTTTTCTTTTGCGTATGTTATTAGAGCAGTTAAGCAATCCTTAACATCGTCAGCGTCGTTTAGCCCCGGAACTTTTTCATTCAAGAAGATTGCCGCTAAAAGGTCGTATATGTCCTGGTAATGGTAATAGAAGGTCTGTCTATGACATCCGCATCTTTCACATAGAGTTGTGACATTGATCTCATTAAGAGATTTGGTCAACATCATCTCTTTTAATGCGTATTTTAATCTAGCTTCAGTTGTCATTATTTCTCCTTTCTTCTCAACTCCGCGTATTCGCAGGCGATTTTTGCGCCCAATACAGCATTGTTGATTACCAATTTAATGTTCGTATCTAAAGTATCTCCGCCAGTTAATTCAACCATTCTCTTAAGAAGGAATGGGGTTGAATCCTTTCCGCGGATTCCTTGCTCTTCAGATTCTTTAATCGCCTGATCGATGAGTTTGTCTACATATTCATGGCTTAAAGCGAACTCCTCTGGGCATGGATTTGAGATCAGGATGCCTCCTGAAATGCCGAGATCTCTTTTTGCCTTTATAACCTTAGCCGCCTGAAGAGGTGTATCGAAAACATAGTCGACAGGTTTTCCGCTGCTGCGGCAATAGAAGTTAGCGAATGACGGCTCCTTGTAAGACATAACAGGAACTCCTTGCGTTTCTAAAACCTCAAGAGTCTTATCGATATCAAGAATTGCTTTTGCACCAGCGCAGATGACGGTGACTGGCTCAGAACCGAGTTCATATAAATCTCTAGAGACATCCCATGTTGTTTCTGCACCGCGGTGAACACCACCGATTCCGCCGGTTACGAACACTTCGATTCCAGCCATTTTCGCGCAGAGAATCGTTGCGGATACAGTTGTCGCTCCCCACGCACCAGAAGCAACGCAAATTGGTAAATCTCTTTTTGAAATCTTACCAATTCCTTTCTTTTTTCCGAATTCTTCAATCTCATCGGCATTCATACCGATAATTATTTCTCCGTCGATAATACCCATTGTTGCAGGGATGGCGCCGTTATCTCTGATGGCCTTTTCAACCATTAAAGCGGTCTCGACGTTTCTTGGATAAGGCATGCCGTGTGAGATGATTGTGGACTCTAAGGCTACAACCGGCTTACCCTCTTTAAGTGCTAATTCAACTTCATGATTAATTTTCATTTTCGTTTTCCTCTTTCATCTGTTTGTTTTTGTATGCCCGATCGACAAATACGCTGACCAAAATATATATGAGAGCCATTACGGCAACGTCAGCAAATATAACTATCCAATGGTAGATGGTTAAGTATTCAGAACCACCAGCTCTGCCTCCAGGTCCTCTAACAAGGTTGGATAAGAACCCAAATACGAAGTAATCAACAACGACAAAAGCGATGCCAATTAAAGCCAATCCAACGAAGACAGTTGCTCTATATTTATTTAACTTCAAACAATTCTTAAATAGGGTTATGTAAGAAAGGAAGGAGAATACATAAACCGCAACCGTTGAAACCACGGTCGATGAACCCATGTAGAAATCAGGTACTATCGCATAGGAGATATAGATAACCAAGACAGACAAAGTCTGGACGGTTCCAGAAACCAACGCAGTCTTTAATACGTTACCCAAGAAAGTGCCTGTAATAGGCTCTTTTGAAGGTTCTAGAGCAAGTAAGAATCCACCCCCACCTATGGTGATCATCTCCCAAAGAATCATGTTGGATGTTGAGAACGGATATGAAGGTCCGCCGAACACGCTTGTTATCATGAACACCAAGCTTAAAACGACCGCAAATACGGTTTTGGACAAGAACAAAGATGACGTTCTTTGGAGGTTATTGACCACTCGTCTACCCTCAGCAACAACATCGGGGAGATGGGAGAACGTGTTATCCATAACAATCATATGGGCTGAGTTTCTAGCAGCAGAAGAGCCTGAAGCCATACAGATTGAGCAATCCGCTTTCTTTAACGCAAGGATATCGTTAACGCCGTCGCCCGTCATAGCAACTTTGTGCCCGCTCTCTTGAAGTGCGTGAACAATCGCTTCTTTTTGAATCGGACTGACACGACCGAAAACGGAATGGCTATCGATGAGTTGAGGTATCTCTTCTAAAGCAACCCCGTCCATTGAGATGTAATTCTCCGCATTCGGAACTCCAACTTGGTTAGCAATCTTCGCAACGGTGATCGGATCGTCTCCGCTTATAACCTTTACATCAACCCCATTCGAAATGAACCAATTGATGTTGTCGCTTGCGTCTTCTTTGATGTGGTCGGCAATATCTAAGACGGCGATAAGTTCGCATTTTGACTGTAATTTATCGTTTTTGAGAGGTTTTTCGCAACGGTAGAAGCAAACGGCTCTATCTCCTTTTGCGGCCATGCTTTTAACTAGTTCTTCAATTTCGCGAGAAGGCTCTGCCTCAACAAACCCAAATGCGCCCAACACAAAAGTTTCGCCATCTTCAAACGTTGCCGCGGAATACTTATAAGCGGAATCGAATGGAATTACGGCGACGGCTTTTTTCTTTCCTTCACCGAAAGAGGTCGCAATCGCGCTGGCCGTTCCGTTCGTATCTTTTGTTGAGGCAACAAGAGAAGCCATATCGGCCTTTATTTCTTCATCGCTCAAATTAGAAAAATTGTGTAATTCTTTTATGGTTAATGTTCCGTCGGTAAGCGTTCCGGTTTTATCAAAACAAATAACATCGGCTCTCGCTAAAGTCTCAATGCAGAATAATTCCTGGACATTAACCTGCTTTCTTCCAAGGTTAATGACACCGACACCTAAAGTGATTGATGAGAGCAGATATAATCCCGCCGGAATCATCGCGACAAGCGATCCAGCAAATCTAACCGCATGTTCAGAGAATGATTCATATGAAACCTCATTCCTGAATAGCCAAATGAGAATCATAGCAATAGCAAAAACAATCGCCACGGTGCCGGTTAAACGGAAAACGTATAAGCAAGAACGCTTAATTTCAGATTTTGGTCTAGAGAAGTTTTTAGCGGCAGCCGTAACGCCCTCAATATATGATGCGGCGCCAATCTTGGTGACTCTAGCGTAAACAAGACCGGAAACAACATATGTTCCAGATAAAACCTCCGCACCAACCTCTTTTGAAATCGAATCCGATTCTCCAGTGATGGATGATTCGTTAAAGGAGGCTTTGCCGCCAATGATAATCGCGTCAGCGCACACCTGATCGCCCGCTCTTAAAACGATAACGTCGCTTAAAACTATTTCATCTGAAGCAATCATCAATTCTTTTCCATTCCTCATGACGGACTGTCTTGGGTTTGTGACCAAGCTAAGCTTGTTAACGAGAGCCCTGGCTCTAAAATCAGCGATGAGACCGAGAGCAACGTTTCCGGATATAGGGATGATGAAAAAGAAATCTTTCACGTTCGCGCGTGCAATAAGAAGCATTATCGCGATCAGGAAGAAGATGATGTTAAAGAAAGTAAAGACATTGTCTTTGAGAATCTGCCAAGTTGTTTTTGTAACGGTTTTTTTGTTCTTATTAACCAACCCATCGTCGATTCTAGATTGAATCTGCTCATCGTTAAGACCAACCAAAAAATCAGTCTCATAGACTTCTGCTTGGGCGATCTTTTGTCTCAACAATTCAACCTTATCCGCCATCACTCACTCCTAAGTGCCACAACAGGGTCTTTCTTAGCTGCAATAGCAGCAGGAACTAGTCCGCTGATAAGAGCCAGACCAATAGACAAGACAACTAAAGCGATAGCAACGAGAGGGTTCAAAGATGCTATTGCGCCTATTTTGTAAGATGGGTAAATGCCATTAACAATCATGTTGATAGGCATCGATAAAAGATAGGACACCGCTATTCCGATGATACCGGAGGCAAATCCAACCATCATACATTCGGATCTGAATAATCTACCAACATCGCGTTTTCTTGCGCCACACGCTCTCAATACTCCAATTTCTTTCGTGCGTTCAATAACGGAAACATAGGTGATAATCGCAGTCATGATGCAACTGACAACAAGTGAAATTGCGGCAAAAACGACCAAAACGCCCGTTAATGCGCCAACAACGCTACCAACGGTGTCTGTTATTGTGGACATAAAGTCCGAGTAATATACGGCTGTGGTCTTATCTTCCTGGGCTCTGTTATATGCATCTAGCCTATCCGTAATCGTGGATTTAACGGTCAAGCTTGAAGGGAAAATCAAAATCGATTCAATGAGCGAGAAAGACTCATAATAAGCGATGAGATCAAGGACATTGAAATCATATTCACTTCCATCGTTTTCCCAGCCAGGTTTATAGAACTCCGGTGATAGGAGTTTGTTTATCAGAGCCTCTTTTGCTTTTTCCTGTTCTTTGTTTTTTCCGTAAAGAATGTCCTCAATCATCTCCGCGACCTGGTCTTCGTGGAAATCGGCGCCTATCAATTTTGCGTTGTTGAAAAGGCCTGAGTAATAAAGTAATCCGGTGTTGTCATCCATATCCACCAACGGATTTCCATCTCCATAAAGGAAGAAGTATCTAAAGGCGAAGCATGATGCTATTTTGGAAATAATCGATCCGCTTAAGAGCTCTGCATAATCATCGGGGTCGGTCGCGTTAAAGGAATTAAACACGTCTTTAAAAACATCATTTACCGCCTGGAGTCCATCAACACCGTCGTAAGTTGTTTCTGGTACATAGAACGAGCTAGTTGCTGCTTTATGAAGTTCCTCGCAGTTCGTTTCCGAGTCGTTGACAAATATATCCTTTAGCGACGAGAGATAGCCTATGGAACCCGGCATTAAAGAAAGATAAGAATTCTTGGCAGGCCTTAAAACACCGACTATCTTGAGCTTGATTTCGTCGTATTGCTCATCGTTTTCGTAGATATTTTTTAAGCCGTCATTAGTGATCCACTCTCTATTGAATATCTTCTGGTTTTTGGTTTTCTTTGTTCCGACGAACTTAATGACATCCCCGTCCAATTCAGGAGAAATCTCGTACATTGTAACCGGTTGTTCAGAACCTAAATCCTTGTAAATCGTTGAATTAGGATAGGCTTTGTACGTTTTTCCTTCATGCTTTTCGTCAGTAACGATGTCGGCAAAATCAATTGGTTTCTTTGTGTCGTCAGTAGAGCTATAGAATCCAAGCCTGTTTAGAACCTTGAGTTCAATCTGGTTGTAGCTGTCTGTGATTAAAACAATCTCATCTGGGTTCTGAGGATACTTGCCGTATATTAGATCATAGCTTTCTCTCATAGGAGCCTCAGGAAGATAGAGCTCATGGAATATCGTTGCAGGCAAAGATGTGACCTGAGAGATTCCGCCTCCATATGAACCGGCGGTGGAGTATTGGTTGATTTCTCTATATTCTCCGCTTCCCGGGTGTATTCCTTTTTCTGTGAGGATGTTGAAGCTCAATCCGTTTCTATTGATGAGAATATTGCTTGCTAAGCCATCCTCTCTTAAAGGTTCCAAAACGTTTTTGATATATTCTCTTGTGAAATGGTTCGTGTGTGAGACGTACGAATCGCTAGATGTATCTAAAGGATACAAACAATCGGTGTTTGGATATTCAACATCATTAATTTTTGTGCTGTTATCAAAATAGCTATATTGTGTCTTCGTTATAGAAATCGGTGCGGTTGATGCAAGAGATTTCTCAACTCTAGAAACAAACCCCGAGAAGCCGTTTGAAACGGCCATGACCAAAGCAACTCCAACAATGCCAAAGCTTGAGGCAACAGCGGTTAATACGGTGCGACCTTTCTTGGTTTTGATATTTGACCAGGATGAGGCTATCGCAGTTAAAAGACCCATTGAGGTTTTCTTATTCTTTTCTTCACCGACGACAACACCATTAGACACAACCGCATTGGTGTCTTTGATTATGGCACCATCTTTCATTTCAACGATTCTATCGGCATAGCTTTCTGCAAGCTCTCTATTATGGGTAACAAGAATTACGAGTCTGTCAGATGATATTCCTTTCAAAATATCCATGACTTGGATAGATGTGTTAGAGTCAAGGGCGCCAGTAGGCTCATCAGCCAAAATGATGCTTGGGTTGTTTACGATAGCGCGAGCCAAAGCGACTCTCTGCATTTGGCCTCCGGATAATTGATTTGGTCTCTTCCTTTCTAAACCCTTCAATCCAACCGCTTCCAAAGCCGCCAAAGAACGCTCTTTTATCTCATGAGAGGAAACGCCGTTTAATGTCAAAGAAATCGCTACATTCGCAAGAATATTCTTATGTGGGATTAAGTTGTAGTTTTGGAAAACAAATCCAACCTTCTCGTTGCGGTAAGCATCCCAATCGCTTTCCTTAAAACTCTTGGTTGATTTTCCGTCTATCACAACATCGCCAGACGTATAGTGATCAAGTCCGCCAATTATGTTTAAAAGGGTGGTTTTTCCGCAACCAGAAGGGCCGAGTATTGCAACCATGCCTTTGCTTTCAAAGGCAAGATTGATGCCCGCAAGCGCTGGGTATACATCACCCTCTATTTCATAGTTTTTGACTATAGACTTTAATTCAAGCATATAGAAAATATATCACATATGTTTTCTAAACATTATGATGAATTTTGACACGTGTCCAAAAATATAGATGAAATCTTAATTTCTTTTTTCTAGAAAAAATAATTTAAGGAGTTTTTCACACTCATCACTCAGTGTTCCAACACTGAAAAGAGGGCGTTCATGAACGCATGGTGAATCAAATAAATAGTAATTAGAAACAACAGCACCGTCTCGAGGGTCTTTTGAGCCAAAAACCACTCGGCTTAGACGTGATTGCAATATGGCGCCAGAACACATCGGACAAGGTTCTAAGGTGACGTAAAGAACACAGCCATTCATCCTCCAGTTTCCTAAAGTTTTGGCGGCGTCTTTAAGCGCTTCAATCTCCGCGTGGGAGGAAATGTCGTTGTTTTTCTCCCTCAAATTGTGTCCTCTGCCTATGATTTTATTGTCTTTAACCACAACGGCTCCGACAGGTATTTCACCCAATTCATAGGCTTTTTGCGCTTCTTTTAAGGCTTCTTGCATGAAAAATTCATCTTGCATATCTACATTATAAAACAAATAGAAAACCACCGCACAGGAGTTCTGATCTTAAGGCTGCTTGGTTCCCCACCTGACCTGGTTCGAAGACAACTTCTCGCGATGGCTTAACTATTATATTGTTTTAATTATTTCTTCTCAATTGGTTTTAAAACTGAGATGCCGCCCATGAATGGACGTAAGACTTCTGGGATGATGACGGATCCATCGGCCTGCTGGTTCTGTTCAAGAAGTGCTGGATAGACTCTTGATGTTGCTAAACCAGAGCCGTTGAGGGTGTGGCAGAAATGCATCTTGCCATCTTTGTCCTTGTAACGGATCATGCCGCGTCTTGCCTGATAATCTCTTGCGTTAGAAACCGATGAGACTTCTTTATAGATGCCCATTGAAGGGATCCAAACTTCGATATCATAGGTTCTAGCCATTGAGTGTGAGCAGTCGCCTGCTGCAAGCTTATCTAGCTGATAATGTAAGCCGAGCCCCTCAAGTAAGGCCTGAGCTTTCTTGACCAACTCATCGAATGCGACATCCGATCCTGTGTCGGTTGTATATTGGACCATCTCGACTTTGTCGAATTGGTATCCGCGGATCATTCCTCTTTCTTCAGTTCTATAAGAGCCCGCTTCTTTACGATAGCAAGGTGTGTATGCGAAGTATTTCTTTGGAAGATCTGCTTCGGTTAAAACCTCGTTTCTGTGGAGGTTAACAAGAGCGGTTTCAGCTGTTGGAAGAATGAATTTGCGTGGTTCTGAACCTTCGAGCCAGAAGACATCTTCTTTGAATTTTGGGAACTGTCCGGCTGTGAAGCCTGAGTCCTCGTTGAGGATGTGAGGGCAAAGGATCATTGTGTATCCGTCTTTGATATGTGTTGAGATGAAATAGTTGAGTAATGCCCATTCGAGCTGTGCACCAAGACCGGTATAAACCCATGTTCCTGATCCGGAGATTTTTGCAGCTCTCTTGTAGTCGATTAAGCCAAGCGATTCAGCGAGTTCAACATGGTCTTTTGGTTTGAAATCAAATTCTGGTTTCTTACCGAAGACATAGAATGGAGCGTTGTTCTCTTTTGCGCCAGATGCTAAATCAGGATCTGGTAAGTTTGGAAGAACTTCAACGAGCGACTGGATTTCAGCTGCGGCTGCGTTTAGTTCATCTTCTTTCTCTTTGTTTTCAGCTGCAAGAGCTTTTACCTTAGCGAAGATCTCCTGCACGTTTCCGCCAGCCTTCTTGACTTCAGGAACCGATTTGGAAAGCTTGTTCTGCTCTGCTTTATTTGTCTCGACAACTTTTGTGAGTTCTCTTCTCTTTGCGATTAAGGCAAGTAATGGTGCTGGGTCAAATTCCCAACCTTTTTTAGCCAAGGCCTCTTTAACATATTCAGGTCTTTCTTCGATTAATTTTAAATCAATCATTTTATGACTCCTTATTTTGTTTAAATATCATTGCAAAACCCCAATATTTTATTGAGGTTAAGCGTTTTTAAATGATGTCGTCTGGTGTAACAACCTCTTCAGCTGCAGCGACTTCTTCAGTCTCTCCGACTAATGATGGGTTGATATCATCATCTTCGATGATAGGTGCTTCCTCAACACCTTCCTCATCTTCATGTGGAACGATTGTGATGGCTGCAACTTTATTGTGTGGTTCGAGGTTGATGACTTTAACGCCTTGTGTATTTCTTCCAGCAATCTTAATCTGGCTGAGAGGTGTTCTGATGACGATGCCTTTGTTTGTGATAACCATTAAATCTTCATCGCCGTTAACTGCTCTCATTGCGGTTAATTCGCCGTTCTTTGAGCTCATCTTGAGCGAGAGGACGCCCCTAGCGCCTCTTGTTGTAAGACGATAGCCTTCATAGTGACGGACGTTTCCTTCTTCATCAGTAACATCTGTGTCGCTTGTGTATGAAATCTTACCGTAGCCGGTTGTAGTTAAGACCAAGAGTTTTGATCCTTCAAGCGAAGTTGTAAGGTCAACAATCTTTGTTCCCTCATCGATTTCCATGCCCTTGACACCGGTTGCGTCTCTTCCCATCTCACGAGCATCCGCTTCATTGAATGAGCAGACTTTGCCTGTGCTTGCTGCGATAGAGACAATTGCATTACCGTTTGTTCTCTTGACGTCGAGGAGCTCATCGCCTTCTCTTAATCCAACAGCGCGTTTGCCGTTCTGGTGGATGGATTCGTATTCAGATAATCTTGTTCTCTTAACAAGACCGTTGACTGTGCAGAAGAATAAGTAATCATCTGGGTGGTAATCATCACACGCGACGATTGAGACAATTCTTTCATCTGCGGCTGAGTCGAGAGGTAAAAGGTTGACGATTGGAAGTCCTTTTGAGTCTCTTGCACCTTCTGGGATCTGATAGCCTCTTAATCTATAAACCTTGCCAACCGATGAGAAGAACAAGATATCTGTATGTGTCTTTGTATGTCTGATGATGCGGACAAAGTCACCGTTTGTGGTTGTGACACCCTTAACACCTCTACCACCTCTGTTCTGAGCGCGGAAGGTGTTGTCGTTCATTCTCTTGATGTAGCCGTTCTTTGTGAGGACAACGACGATATTCTCTTCTGGAATAAGGTCTTCGTTATCGATGTTTGCTGCATCGTCTGTGATTGTTGTGAGTCTCTCGTCGCCGTACTTTCTTTCGATTTCTGAGATCTCTTCAATGAGGAGTTCGACGATGTTTGCCTTGTCGCTTAAGAGTCTATTGTACTCTGCGATGTTGGCGGTTAATGTTGTGTGCTCAGCGTGGAGCTTGTCTTGCTCAAGTCCCTGCAATCTTCTTAATGTCATGGCGAGGATTGATGCGACCTGCTCGTCTGATAAGCCGTACTTCTCTTTTAATTTTGATGTTGATTCTTCATCGTTCTTTGATGATCTGATGATGTTGATTACGTCATCGATGTTGTCATGAGCGAGGATGAGACCAACGACGAGATGATCTCTCTTTGAATCGATTTCAAGAAGCTTTCTTGTTCTTCTAGTCAAAACCTCAATCTGGAAGTCGATGTAGTTCTGTAACATCTCCTTCATACCAAGGATTTTTGGCGCGTTATTTACTAAACAAAGGTTGATGATACCGAAATTTGTCTGCAAGTCAGTGTGCTTTAAGAGGTTGTTTGCAACGATTTCAGGCATGAAGTCACGTTTGATTTCGATGACAACACGGATACCTTCTTTGTTTGATTCGTCGCGAATATCGCTGATACCTTCGAGAACTTTATCTCTTACAAGTTCAGCCATTTTTTCGATCATTGCAGATTTGTTAACCTGGTAAGGGATCTCTGTAACGATGATCTTTGCTTTCTGGCCTTCTTTTTCTTCGATGTGGTATTTGGAGCGAATTGTGATTGTTCCAGTACCGGTTGTGTATGCATCAACGATGCCCTGTCTACCAAGGATGACGCCGCCTGTCGGGAAGTCTGGTCCATGGAGATAGTCTCTCATCATTTCTTCAACGGTTAATTCTGGGTTTCTGCAAAGAGCAACGATTGCGTTGATGGTTTCTGAGAGGTTGTGTGGAGCCATGTTTGTGGCCATACCAACCGCGATACCTTCAGAACCATTGATGATTAAGTTAGGGATTCTTGAAGGGAGAACGGATGGTTCTGTTTCTGTGCCGTCATAGTTATCCACGAAATCAACGGTGTCTTTGTCGAGGTCTCTAACCATCTCGACAGCGAGTTTGTTCATTCTCGCTTCGGTGTAACGCATAGCTGCGGCTTCATCGCCGTCGATTGAACCAAAGTTACCGTGTCCATCGACCAATGTGTATCTGAGTGAGAATGGCTGAGCTAAACGTACGAGTGTGCCGTAAAGTGCTGCGTCGCCGTGTGGGTGATACTTACCCATGACGTCACCGACGATACGTGCTGATTTCTTGTATGGTTTTCCTGGCTGCATGCCGGATTCATCCATACCGTAGATGA
>JAKSVF010000025.1 GCA_024408235.1 Bacilli bacterium | reverse complement strand
TGATCAAAGGCAGGTGGATTTTATGAGATTTGTTGAAACTGACAAAGTTGAATTAAAAGAAAAAATTAGCGATTCTCTCCCAAAGGAAATTGAATCGTTTCTAAATACAGAAGGCGGAGTGTTGTATATAGGTATTGATGATGATGGAGATGTGGTCGGCGTTGAAAATATCGATTCTACATTGCGATCAATTTCCGATATTCTTTCTGATCAAATAGAACCAAATGCTATTGATTGCGTTAGGCCAGAAGTTGAATTCGTCGGTAGCAATGCCATCATAAAAATTAATATCAAAAAGGGATATTCATCTTTATATTGCATAAAGAAATATGGTTTTTCTTCTAATGGCTGCCATTATCGAGTTGGGACTACTTGCAAATCAATGACACTGGAAATGATTAAGAAAAGATTCGAAGCTGGATTGTCTTCTTTAGATATGATGGTTAGGAGAGAATCATACTATAGTGAAATGAGATTTACTAAATTTAAGATGCTTTTGATTGAAAATGGATATCATCTTGAAGAAAATTCATTTGAAAGAAATTTTAAATTAAGAACTAACGATGGCTCTTACAACTATCTAGCTGAATTGTTGTCAGATGAAAACTCGATACCTTTTATTTTTGCAAAGTTTAAAGGAAAAACTAAAGCAACATTCTCTGAAAGAAGCGATTACGGAAACCAATGTATAGTTTTGGCTTATGAGAGAATGAAAGAAAGATTAAGGTTAGAAAATATTTGTAAGACGATAACTAATCCTAGACCAAGAAGAGATATATACCTTTATGATATGGATGCAGTCAATGAGGCTTTAGTTAATGCGATTATTCACAATGATTATAGAATCACAGATCCTCAAGTTGCTTATTTTGATGATAGGTTGGAAATAATTTCACACGGAGGATTACCTAACGGCTTAACAAAAGAAGAGTTCTTCAATGGCGTTAGCAAACCAAGAAACGAACAGTTGATGGACATTTTCACAAGACTAGGAATTGTGGAACACACTGGTCATGGTATACCTGTGATAGTTGAAAAATACGGAGAAGACGCATTTGAAATTAGTGAAAGTTATATTAGGGTTACAATTCCTTTCAATAGAGAAGTCATATTAAATCATGGCGCAATAAGTGGCGCAATAAGTGGCGTAAATAGAGATGAACTAGAAGCGAAAGAAAAAATAATACTTTCTGAAATTGAAACTAATCCTAATCTTTCAACAAGAGAATTAAGTGAAAATTTGAATATACCATTTAGAAGCGTCCAAAGATATATATCTAATCTGCGTGAAAAGGGATTTATTGAAAGAGTTGGAGCTAATAAAAATGGATATTGGAAAGTTATAAAATAACAGCTTCTAGTCTTGTGGTTGATGAATATGTAGAGGTTGAATGTGATGGCGATAAAATTACATTAACAAAGACAACTCCACCAGAAGCAAAAAGCACTAAAAAATCATTAGAAGAAAAGATTAACGAGTTAGATGCAGAGCAAAGAAAGAAATTAGCTAAGCTAATCGACTCTCTATAATATATATAAATAAGGATGAAACAAATAGTTAATTACATTCGCTAAATTAGAATTTGTCGATAGTAAACGATAGATTAACTATAGTAAAACAGAGAATTAGTTATGAAAAAAATATGTTGCGTAAACGATATGCCCGGTGTTGGTAAAATTGCTTTGTCGGCTATGATGCCGATCCTCTCGGCCAAAGGGATAGATGTGGCTTCTTTGCCAACTGCTTTAGTGTCCAATACACTTGATTTCGGTAAGTTTGATATCCTCGATACCACCGATTATATGGAAAAGACTGTCGATATTTGGCATAATCTTGGATTTGAATTTGATTGCATTGCCACGGGATTTATGGTAAACCCAAAACAAATTGACATTATAGAGCGCCTAATCAGTAATCAAGACACTGGCAAGTTGTTAGTCGTTGTCGATCCGATTATGGGTGACGAAGGAAAGCTATATAACGGAATGACGGATATTAATGTGGCAATCATGAGAAAACTCAGTTCATACGCCGATATTTTGATTCCTAACTTTACCGAAGCATGTTTCTTAACAAACCATTTTTATGACGGAGGTACTTTAAGTCATGGCGAAGCAGAAGAATTGATTGAACGAGTACGTCACCTTGGTAGTAAATCGGTTGTCATCACAAGCGCCTCTGTAGATGGTGAAAACTGTGTTATAGGATATGACCATACCAAGAATAAATATTTCAAAATCGGATTTGAATTGATTGATGTTCGCTTCCCTGGAACGGGCGATATCTTTTCTGCAGTTCTCGTGAGCGATGTTCTGAATGGTGAATCTCTCTATGATGCTACCAAACACTCAATGGAAACGGTAAGAAGCATTATTATAGATAATCTGGATAAAAAAGAAAAATTTTATGGCGTTGATATTGAACAATACATAAGCGAGGGAAAATTATGAAGATTAAAATCACTTTGGTAGAACAGAAAGGAACTTGTCCTTGCCACAGAGGACATAGGGTTGGAGATACTTTTGACTTTGACACAGAAAGAGGAAAACTGTGTCCGATGGCTGCACACGTTCTTTTTCCTATGATTGATATCTTACGTTATGGCGGCGAGTTAAAGAGCAATGTTTTCTGTTGCCCGGATGTAGATACCATAAATGTTTTTAAGATTGAGAAAATAGATTAAAACCACTAATTGACAAATTACAATTTAATGAGCAGTTGTAGGGGTGTGCAAAATGCTCTAGGGGTGTGCACATTTTTAGCTAAGGGTGTGCAAGTAAAATAGCAGGGGTGTGCAACCTTGTATTAAAATGGTTCATCTTTGCCAAAAGGAACGAAAAAAGAACACCTTGTTGTTCTTCTAAATAGCTCTGGGATACCAGGGCCTTTTCTTTGTCTAAGTTTACATTTGCCCCCAAATGTAGTATGGTAACCGCGGAGAGAAATATGTTTAATCAACAAGAATACATAAACGGATACATCAAGGAGAAGTACAAGTCGGTGAAGATCAGAGTTAAAAACTCCGATGCTGTTCTGATTAAGAAACTATCATCCACCAGCAATGTCAACCAGTACATTCTGGATTTGATTAGGAAGGACATTTACGAAAACAGGGTCTATCACTACATAAACGACGACATCAAGATCGACTTCGAACTAACAAAGACGATGCAAGACCTTGTTGATAAAGCGGAAGAGGCCGACATCTTAGAAGATTACGGCTTGTACATGAATTATGTTTACGCGATCGATTCCCGAGCAAAGAAAGAGGTGACAAACCATCTTATGAGGGAATCTACTTGGAATAGATTGTTGAAGAGGTATCAATTGTGATGTGACTAACTGATTGACAAGGTGGTATCGATTATGAAAATAGAGAGATTTAAATATTATTCACAGGAGGAAAAAGCAATGATCACGAAAGAAAGCATCATCCCATATGTTGGAACGGATTCGTTCAAGTTTCTTTCCAAGATGGAAGACGTCAAGTCCTTTTTAAAATCCAACAAGATTCCATACACAGAAGAAATCCAGTCAAACAAAGGGTGTGTTCCAGATGTTCCATGGACCCTTCTTCATATAAAAGAATCAATTACTTTGATTTTCGCAAAAGAAAGGCTTTGGGAGATATACCTTGAGAAGGGGTTTTCGGGCCAACTCCCTAACGGCGTTAAAATTGGAATGCCCCTTTTGGAAGCGCAAAAGATGGATCCAACACTAAAATTCGATGAATGGAATGAAGAATTCCAATCGGAAAACGGATATTGGCTGGAAGACGATTTAGATGATGGGACCGTTCTGAGTATCACTATTTACATCAAGGAAGTGGAAAACGATGACGCGTTCTACTCTTATCGATGGGCTGAATAGGTGGCGACTCGCCAAAATACCGCGGTTCAGATACTGAGTCGCTTGGCCCACCAAAATTGCCAAGTGAATCCTCGGGAAACCGGGGATTTTTTCTTTTTCCAAATCCTTATAAAAGGTGCAATTAATGGATATCAAAATATTGTAAAAAGGTGCAAATAATGCTACAATATAACCATGATAAGAAAATATTTAACTAAATTGCTAGACTGGAACAACAACCCAAGGCGTAAGCCATTGATGGTTTGGGGCGCAAGACAAGTGGGAAAAACATATTTGATAAAAAATTTGTTTGCAGATGTTTATTATCCCGGACATTATCTACGAATTGACTGCTCCTCGGATTCTTCGTTTACGAAATACGCTCTCGAGAATGCCGATTTAGAGAAAATTCTAAAATTCATCTCAGTTAATTACGACATTCAAGTCGGGAAAGATACCCTGTTGTTTTTTGATGAGGTTCAGGAGTGTCTTCCTGTAGTTAGCTTATTAAAGCAGTTTTGTGAATTGCACAGGGAGATACCGGTAATAGCTACCGGATCGTTGGTTAGAACAAGAATCAAAAGAAAAACAACGCAAAGAGGGAAATTTGCAAAGAGAGACTTCCTGTTTCCGGTTGGGAAGATCAATCAGTTAGATGTATATCCTTTGACCTTTGATGAGTTCCTGATGAACTACAAACCTAATTTATACGATGAAGTTAGATCTTCTTTTGAAAATGGAAATGACCTCGGCGATTTGCATCAGACTTGTCTCTCTGTATTTAATGAATATGTAGCAATCGGTGGAATGCCAGAAGTTGTTGAGGCGTATATAGAGGAATCGAATATTAAAAATCCGAATGCATTGAATGAGGCGCGCTCTATATTAAAGGATATTTACTCCGATTATCTTGATGATATGAGTTTGTATCAAGCTTCGCCTGAAGCCGTCATTAGAAGCAAAGCCATTTTTGAGAATATCTATGGTCAATTGAACAAGGAAAACAAGAATTTCAAATGTTCTAATATCGAGAAAAACTCAAAAACGAGGGACATGGTCGCCCCTATCGATTGGCTCACCACCGCTAGAGTTGTCGCAAAGTGTTCTGAACTGAAAGAAAAGGTGTCCGTTCCGCTTGTTTCGTCCAACGAATCCTTATTTAGACTATATTTGTCCGATATTGGAATTTATTCTTTGCAAAGCAATTTGAATTCTACTGAGTTCGCAGCTTCTCTTTATGGTGAGTTTTCTGGATATTTTTATGAAAATTATCTTGCAACAGAATTGGTCGCAAGGGGATTCAAACTGTTCTACTGGAAAGGGAAAAGAGATTCAGAACTTGAATTCGTCGTGGAGATAAATGGAAGAGTCGTTCCGTTTGACATTAAGAAAAACAAAGGATCTCTAAAATCGTTAAGTGAATTCAGAAACCACAATAAGAAAGAAGTGGCCATAAAGGTTTCATCAGGAAGATATGGATACGATAAGGAGAATATGATTATTAATATCCCGTTCTACTATGTATCGTTCTTCTTGGATACTTTGCAAAAAGGTGAAATTAATGTGGGTGAATAACCTGCAAAAAGGTGAAATTAATTGACCGTTCACAAGCATTGGTTCGTTTACTGTTCCTATAGGTCCACCAAAATTATCAAGTTAATCCCCGTTAATCGGGGATTTTTCTTTCCTCTTTAAATGATGTTCGCAATCACTTTTATGATTGATTTGAAATCCTTTGGGTTGGACTCGGCCGTAAGCAATGTAACGGCAACTAGAACTTGTGAAGATAGTCTTGGATTCAATGCTTTGTTTTTTGCCAAGAATGTTAAAAACGAAGCGGCCGCAATCCTTTTACATCCGTCAGCGAAGGGATGATCCTTAACCATGAAATAGAGTAGATGCGCTGCCTTTTCTTTAATTGACGGGTAAACTTCTTGGCCAAATACGTTTTGATAAACTGCCCCGAGGATGCCATCGACCTTTCCCTTTTCTTTTTCCACCCCGAAAACATCGCTTTTGCCATAGTATTCCATGTTCTCAACGATGGTTCTTATGTCATCCGTTGTTAGGGGAACATGGCGCTCGTCTCTTTTTATTTCCGGAACGCATTGGTGGTCGTAATTATCTAAAAGCGTTAAGGCATCGATATAAGAATCGACGACCTTCTTGACGTCGTTGGAATCAATCTCATAGGCAGTGGCGATGATTTTGGACTGCAATTCGATCGTCTTATTCAAAGCCTCAAGTTTTCTTTCGTTAGCCGCATACCCTTTTAACATATAGTCTTTGAGGATTTCGCTTGCCCACCTCCTAAAAATGATGCCGTTTTCGGATTTCACGCGGTATCCAATAGAAATAATTGCGTCCAGATTATAGAAATCAAAGGTATAGGTTTTTCCATCAGATGCAGTATGTGCAAATTTTGCACGAACTGATTTTTCGTCTAGTTCGCCCTCCTTAAAAATGTTTCTAAGATGTCGTCCAATAACGGTCCTGTTGCGGCCAAAAAGCATAGCCATTTGTTCGTTTGTCAGCCAAACCGTGTTTTCTTCCGGTGAGACATTTACTTCAAGTTCAATGCAACCATTTACAAATTTAATTAATTCAAGATTTTGCATGTATATTTCTCCTTTCTTTGAACTAATTAGGCGTTCACGAAAGGAAAGAAAAACCATCCCACAACGAAAACACCTTTTGCAGCCAACTGCTCGCACTTAGGCGAACCATGGCTACTGGTGTTTCATCCTCCTTGGGATGGCCACATGCTCAAGATCTACATCTTGTGCGGAGCGTCACCATCGATTAATTCAGGCCCCGGATTTACGGAACGTTCCTGAAGGCATCCTCTTTTGGCTTGGGCGATACTGTCCGCATTAGCGCGACCTAACACATCCATCGCGCTATGCTAATTTGAGATTGATCCCTACTTGTCACTGTCGGTCGGCGAGAACTTCGTTCCGCATATCCCGGGCGATTTGCTTCAAACTAGCTATGCATATTATGCGATAGACCACCAAGAAACGGCAAGTTCTTGTCAAAATCATTTATTGCACAAGCGGTTAGATACCGAATCGCTAGGCCCACCAGACCTATCAAGTGAATCCTCGGGAAACCAGGGATTTTTCTTGTCTTGTTGCTTTGATATGATATCATATGTGCAGCAAGGAGATCTTTATGTCTTTCAATCAGCAGGAATATATCGGAAAATACAACAAAGACAAGTATAAAAGCATCCTTCTTAGATTAAGGAAGGATGAGGCTGAAATTTTGGCTAAGCTTTCGTCCGTTTCAAGCGTCAATGCCTATATCCTTTCTTTGATCAAGGAGGACATTTCCTCGTCGGTATTAAGTATCAAAGCGATCAAAAACGCGATACTCCCTATATTGAATAGGCATGGTATTGAGGAAGTATACCTTTTTGGAAGCTATGCAAGGGGAGAGGCCAATTCGAATAGCGATGTCGACATTTATTGCTCTTCAGGGGACATCGAGACATTTATTGAACAAGGCAAGCTGGAGGATGAACTACAAAACGCCCTTGGAAAAGACGTGGACATTGTCTTCGTCGGTTCGAAGATGGACGATTATTTCAAAGAACAATTGGAGGCGGATAAGATTAGACTATGCTAAGTGTAAAAGAAATTGGGCTGCTGAAGAACATCGTCAAGCATTGTCAAAAGATAATGGACAAGATGACTGGTGTTTCGAAAGAATCCTTTGTCGATGATGAGGATCTAATTCAAATAGTGTGTTTTAATATCCTCCAAATTGGAGAATTGGCTAAAAACTTTGAGTAACAATTCGTTGCTAAATACAATAAGGTTCCCTGGAAATACATCAAGGGCATGCGAGATAAGGTTGCCCATGGGTATGGAACACTAGATATTGACCGTATATGGGCCACGCATCAAAAGACATTAAACCGCTTTCTGATTATTGTTTAGAGATTTTGTCCGAGAAATAGGAAAATCTGATATTTGCTTCTTTAGGATGACGGGTTTTGTTCGGAAATGGTTCGTTTACTGTTTTTATATGCCCACCAAACCTATCAAGTGAATCCTCGGGAAACCGGGGATTATTTTTTAATTTGAAGCGAATGAGTATAACTGAGCAATGAATACATGTGATTAGGATTAATAACATGATAGATTGTTGCACAAACTGTCAAAACGCAAAATGTTATGCTTTAAAATAAAGCATAAAAATGGTATATATACTAACGTAATCAATTGGGGGAATATATGAAAAACGTCATAGGTGATTTTAAAAAATTTGTTAATAAAGGCAATGTCTTTGATTTAGCAATCGGTCTTATTATAGGTACAACATTTACCGCCATAGTTACATCTTTGGTAAATGACATAATAATGCCTTTAGTTTCAACGGCAATTAATTTTGATCTTACAGGGGGCAAAGTAGTGCTGAGGTCTGAGATCATCGATGTAGTTGACGGCGAGGAAATCATTGTCAAAAAGGCAATCACTCTTAATTGGGGTATTTTTCTTCAGACGGTAATTAACTTCTTTATAATCGCAATCGCAATCTTTGTTGCAGTGAAGACGGTTAAAGCAATCAAGAATAGTTATGTTAGATCACAAATAAGATATCTCAAGAAGATGAGGATTAAGCATCCAACTTGGTTTGATGAGGATACTGATCTTGGTACAAAGCTCTATGAGCAAATGAAAAAAGACCATCCAGAGCAGTTTAAAAATGAGATTGCAGATGGAATCGAGGAGAGGAAAAAAGAAGCTCAGGCGAACATTTCCCCACAAGAACTAACAAATCAGCTATTGTTAAGATTAAATGAGAATTTGGAAAAAATGAATGGCTCTCAGGACGAGAAAGCGTCGATGAGCGATTTGAAACAATTGTCAAAAAATACGCAGATGTAAAAAATAAGTTAGTGTTTATCGTTAGATAAACCTCTATAATGACGAGTATGAAAAAGACTACGAAATTTTTAACGATTTTATCCGCTATGTTTCTTGTTGCATGCGGACCAAAAAATAGTTCAGACAAGCGTTCTGACCCAGCCGCCTCAATCAATGCTGAGTTAGCCAAATTAAAAGTTGAGGATATAACGAAACAAATCGCGTTCAATCTATTTGGCTCTAGCGTAGAAGGCGCTGATTATGTTTACGACGAGGATGAGGATTTGTATTACATTCCGGTTGCTTGGGGTGATGGCGCAACGCCTTCAACTGCAATTGCGGAAGCTCCGGAGTATTTGCCTTCGGGCGTCTCTTTAACGCATGAAGTCACGTATGACGAAAAACAGTATTACTACCTAACAACTTACAATAAAGAAGAAGTTGCGATTGATATCTATTCATACCAAAGCACTACTGATGGCACGATAGTAGAGTACGATATTTATCTCGACACGAATTACACCGGTGGTTCGACAAACTCATCATCAAGTGTCGAGCGTCCAAATACGAGTAGCCCTGACAATACGAGCAATCCAGCAACTGGTGGTGACACGAATCCACCTGCAGGGGCATATAACACGGCTACATATAAGAGTGCGCAGTGCATCTCAACTGCAAAAGAAATTTCTAACGCTCTATTTGGCTCTGCTATTTACGACGAAGATTACGGTTACGATGATAGTTATGACCTTTTCTTTGTCTCCGCTCTATGGGGAGAGGATTCAACTCTAAAAAGCGCGATCGACGAGGCTGTAACTTTATTACCAGCTGGATTCGTTGCGGACTCTAAGCCAACCTACGATTCAGAATCTGATTACTATTATGCCTATTATTCGAAGGGAGCGATCCTTGTTGATGTGTTCTCATTCGAGGTTGAAGAAGGCGTGGCTGTCGAATATGACATTTATCTTGACGAGGACGCAATTGATATACCAACAGACACTCCAACAGACGAACCAACCGGTTCTAATTCCGGGACTATATCTGATAGCGAAGGGAATACGATCGCAACCCTCTCCTTTGAAGGCTATTCAGTCGAAGACTATGGGAACAAGGAATTTACTTCTCAAAAAATTGGTAGTGTTACCGTTTCGGCGTCGAAGGGTTCAGGTACAAATCAACCTCTTGTATATACTGTTGGAGATGCATTAAGACTATATTCTGGAAACACATTAACAGTCAAAGCTGACGATGGCGTTACGATTAGTAAAATAGTCGTCAACTGTACAGGGATTGGTGAAAACAAAGTTAAAGACGCAACAAACTTAACGGTGTCAGGCGGAACCTATACCGCAACGACGACAACTGGAACAGTCGTATCAATCACCGGTTCAACAATTGTTTTCACTCAGTCGGCAACATCGGGGAACGTAAGGATTTCATCAATAGAAATCACTTATAAATAATATAAATATTAATATAAAGGCACAAAAGTGCCTTTTTTCTTAACATTCAGCCCATAATTGTCTAATATGAAGAGTATGAGCGAAAAACAATACGACATAATTGTAATAGGCGCCGGAAACGGTGGTCTTGCCGCTGCGGTAACTGCAGCAGACGCCGGAAAAAGCGTTTTGATAATTGATAAAAACCTTGTTCCTGGAGGATGTGCCACGAGTTTCAGACGTGGACGTTTTGAATTCGAGCCTTCGCTTCATGAATTTGCGGCTGTAGGCACAGAAGATAACCCAGGCGGTTGTTTATCCTGGTTCAAGAAACTCGGTATCGACATCAATTGGGTAATTCCAAAGGATGCTTATCGTGCAATTACCCTTGGTGGGGATGATATCTATGATGTTACTATGCCTGTAGGAGTAGAAGATTTTACCGACGCTTTAGAAAAAGAGTGTCCAGGATCTAGAAAATCCATGGAGAAACTCTGGAAGATTAACAAGAACATTAGGGCTGCTGGTAAGTATTTTGATACTGGAAAACAAAACCCTCTGAAAGTCGTGTTGCTCTATAGAGATTTCATGAGAGCGTCCGCGCATTCGATTAAAGAAGTTTTGGATGATATTGAAATGCCTAGAAAAGCGCAGTCAATTGTCTGCTCATATTGGCCATATCTTGGTAATTCAGTAGATAAGATGGACTGCATGCTCTATATGTGCATGTTCGATAGTTATATTAACGTGTTCCCTGCAATCCCTAAATATAGGTCTCACGAATTGAGTTGCGCAATGGAGAAGGCGATTCTCGATAGAGGTGGAGAAATTTGGTACAACACCGAGGTTACGTCGATTATTTATGAAGAGGGCCACGTGGTTGGAGTTAGGGTTGGAGACCGTGAGATTCGCTCGAAACACGTCATATGCAATGCTTTCCCAGAGAATGCTTATTCCAAGTTATTGCCGGCTGAAGCGGTTCCAGAAAGAGCCTGGAAACTTGTAAACGCAAGAAAACCTGGCGTTAAATTCGTGACTGTGTACCTTGGACTAAATAAACCAGCTGAAGTAATAGGATTTAAAGATTACACAATCGTCATTAATGAATCATCGGACCCAATGAAACAAGCTGAGTATTTAGACGATATCACTAAGGCACCTTTGTTTATCAATTGCATGAATTGCGCAATTCCTGACGCTTCGCCTGAAGGCACCTCGATGCTATACATCACAACAATTCTTAACCAGGACACCGAAACAGGAATGACTGAAGAGAACTATAAAGAATGGAAGAGCGACGTTGCCGACATGTTGATTAAGAGATGTGAGAGTGTTCTGCACGTTGATATAAAAAACAACATCGAAGAGATTGAAATATGCACGCCAGCAACATTCGCAAGATACATGGGTACACCTAACGGGACGCCTTATGGATATGAGTTGAAAGTTTGGGATTCACCAACCGTCAGATCAACAAGTATTAAGGATGAGAAGTTCATTCCTGGCCTTACTTTCGTTGGCGCGCACCAAGAAATTGGCGACGGCTATTCTTCTACATATACACAAGGCAGAAATGCCGCAATTAGAGTTCTTAAGGAGTTGAGAAAATGAGTAAGACAAGTTTTAAAAATTTCCTTAAGCTAAAACCGATGCGTAAAGCACATGTTGATCAAGCTTCCTCAGCACCAAAACCATATTCGTTTGAAGGCAATGAACTGGCAAAGATCAACCACCCTAAAGCGCAGCACGTTGTCATCACCAAAGTCGAAGATGTCGCAGAGAACATGAGGAGATATACATTTGCTCCTGATTTTGAAAACGGGACTGAAAGATTGGCTCCATTCACTTCTGGCCAGTACATTTCCGTCAAATATCAGGTAGATGACATTAGAACGACTAGACCGTATTCTCTTTGCTCAGCTAATGGTGAATACCAGATTGCGATAAAGAAAGACCCTAATGGACTGACTTCTACTTATGCGTTTGATAATTGGAAAATTGGAACAAAAGTAGAGTTATCGGCTCCAGAAGGCTGGTTTGTTTATGAGCCTGTTCGCGACTGCAAAGACGTTGTTGCGATTGCGGGCGGAAGCGGAATCACGCCTTTCCTTTCAATGGCTAAAGAAATTGCAAATGGTAAGTTAAAATGCAATCTAACTTTGATATATGGGGCAAGGAACATCGCTAACATAGCGTTTAAAGACGAGTTTGACGCCATGGCGAAGAGCTGTCCAAACTTCAAAGTGGTTTATGTCCTGAGCGACGAGAAAGCCGACGGTTATCTCCATGGGTTCATCACAAAAGATATCATTGAGGCCAACACACCTGTTAAAGGGGACACTTCATTCTTCGTCTGCGGTCCTAAAGCAATGTACGACGCAGTTCTAAAAGATGTGAGAGAACTTGGAATAGATAGAAGGCACATAAGGTGCGAAGTGTTCGGAGAAGCGCATGATATTAAAGAATTCTCAGATTGCCCTCAGAATGTCCAAAAGGACGTCGAAATCACCGTTAAGATACAGGACAAGATATTCAAAGTCCTTGCGGATACATCAAAAACGATAATGCGCAATTTAGAAGAAGCGGGCATCGCTGTATTAAGCAAATGCAGAAGTGGTGTTTGCGGATTCTGCCATTCATCCCTTGTTAAAGGCAGCGTATTCATCCCTAAGGTTATGGATGCGCTTAGGCAAGCGGATAGGATATACAATCAAGTTCATCTCTGCAGCGCTTTTGCGTTAAGTGATATCACAATCATAGTTGCTAAAGCATAAGAAAATGGTCACCTCACTGAAGATGACCATTTTTCTTTATTTTGTATTTGATTGCTTGTATTTTCTGGAATTGATAATCCACATTGCTAAGCAACCTGCAAAGCCTAGAGAGAAGATGACGGTTAATGTCGTTGGAACAGATACGATTTTAGCTGCTCTTACAACAACCTTTGTGTTAGGCCCTATTCCGTTCATTGCCGCACTGTTGACGATGTTGTATGCATTGTATCTAGACGCTTCCTGCAAGCCTTGGATGAATTCGGCGTCTTCTTTTGCTTTCTTCATATGGCCCTCAGGAACTTTCATCATCGCGTCGTACAAGGATGTTCCCGCAAGAACTCCGTCGACTCCGTTCATATACCCAAAGTATGCGTTGTCAGTGATGTTGAATCCTGTTGATCCCCATTCTCCACGCAAAACGTTTCTCATGAGTTCAGCGTGTGCACCGCACCATGTAGCGCCGATTCTAGAATATGAGTTCATTACGCCCGCTCTATGGTCTTCCTCAATAATTCTTTGGAAAGGTTTGAGGTAGATTTCTCTTAAGGTTTGCTCGTTTACCCAGGTACAAAGTCCTCCACGATTCTCCTCGCAGTCATTGACAACGAAATGTTTCATCTCAACAGATACGCCCTTATCAAGGATTGCTTTGTCCTGATATAAAGCGATGTAGGAAGCGAGGATTGGGTCTTCGGAGTAATATTCAAAGTTTCTTCCGCCATATGGAGTTCTATGAGTATTGTTACCTGGTCCATATAAACCCGTAATGCCATCGAGCAAGCAATCGTTACCCATGCATCTTCCGACCTCTTTTGCTAAATCAACGTTATATGTAGCGGCAAGGATATCGCACGAGGTTATTGCCATCGCATTGAAGCCTCCCATTCCAAAGAAGCCTGTATAACCTTGTGGTCCGTTCTCCTGTCTAGTCTGTGGCAATTGGAGAGACTTCACGCCGTAAGTTAAGTGGAATCCGTTTGCAACGAAGTTTATTAATTCATCGATGCTCATCTGTTGAATGAATTCTGTCCATTTTGCATCATACAAATCTACGCCCATCATTTCATACGCTTTGATTCCGTATTTGATACCAGTTAATGGCATCATATTCTTCGGTGTTTTTGCATTTTGATGAACCTGCATCGAAAGATCTTTCAACAACGCGTTTGTAAGGTCGAGTTTGACCGAGTCTTTTGGCAATGTTCCAGTCCAATCGTTTCTTGACACATATTTAAACGTATCTTTTACTGAGCTTCCTTCGTATAAGGTGAGGTCAGCTTTGTCGAATTGATTTGTAATGGCTGTGTGGTTCTTGCTCGTTGTATAGTCTAGGGTCTCATTAGATAAAAGCTCTAAATGCGCCTTGACCTGAGTAAGAGGTGAGCCTAATGAATCGGCTCTTTCGTTTAATAGGTCCTTAGCTCTAATGATATTGTTAATCGCGTTATGCGATCCATCCGCAACCGTGAAGTAGTAAGTGCCATTTTCGTATATGTAGCTCTTCGATTTATATGCATCATATGATGCTAAATCTCTCTTATCTACTGTGATTTTTCTTGTGATTGAGGCACCTGCATCCAACTCCACTTTGTCAAAGCCGGCAAGAATGACTGCGGACTTTTCGATGTGATTTGTCCTGTCATATTCCGTGTACGGAGTCTGTGCATATATTTGGATTGTATCTTTACCTTTGACTGACCCTGTATTTTCGACCTTAACAGTTAATTCAAATGAATCTTCTTTTTCATCGATGTCGGTTAGGGTTTCCTTAAAAGTTGTGTAGCTTAGACCATAACCGAATGGGAAGGCAACCTCATCTGAATAGTTATAATTTCCAGCATTTCCCTTCTCTAAACAGTAGTCTTCATATCTTGTTTCAAAATATCTATATCCTACGTAAATGCCTTCTTGATAGACGACATAGTTTTGCTGCATGTTGTTGAGTTTAGCCTCAGCTGCTCCGCCATAAACTTGTGTCTTGAAGTTTTTCATGGCAGGGGCTGCAAAGTTGTCATAGCAGAACGTATCAGGCAGGCATCCTGATGGATTAACATCACCCACGAGTATATCTGCAACAGCGTTAATGCCCGTTGAACCGACACCGCCGATCCATAGGCATGCATCTACGCTATATCTATTTTCTTTTAAGAAATCGAGCTGGATGGCATTTGAAGAGTTGAGGAGGACAATAATCTTTTTTATCTTTCCGTCATCTTTCATCGATTTGATGTGCAACATCATTTCCTTCTCGTTTTCATCTAATGCGAGGTAATTAGGATTCGTGACTAAGTCAGCGCCTTCCCCGCCAACTCTAGAGATAACTACTATTGCTGCGTCGCCATACTCTTCCACGCTCCTTAAGGTTGCATCGTCGTATATACTCCAAGGAGCTTCACCGGTTCCCGAACTTGAACCGTCAAACATTGAGCTGGATTTACGATTGTATTTCTTGCCAGGACCCTCTTTATAGAAGTTCCACAAAGTATCATTTACTTTAAAACCCGATTCTTCTAGTGCTGTTTTTAGGGTAGGAGCTTTAGATACATCGACTGCCGCCGAGCCTGTGCCACCATAAACCAGGTTAACGGAACTGGTAGAAAAACAACTTACTTTCGACGCTTTCGCTAATGGCAATGTGTTAGATTCGTTAGTGAGTAATGTTGCGCCTTCAGCTTCAATTTGTTCAACGAGTTTATTCTCGTGTTCGACACGCTTGTCGGTGTCTTTTAGATCGTCATCGACGTCAAAATAAATAGCTGATGAATCTTTTTTCTTTAGGACGCTTGTTGAATCGCCTCCTAAACATATGAAAGGGTTTGGCGCGTAGTTACCAAGAGCAAGGGCACCCGCAGACAATGCGAGGAAAATGCCAGAGGCAATTGTTAAACCATTGAAAGGGCGGATTGCCTTTTTCATCCCCTTCCTCCATATTTTCTTTTCTTCTTTAGTCATGCTTTCTCCTTTCGGTATTAATGACTTGTTACTTGAATTATAGTCACTTTGCGAAAACTTTTAAAGTTTTCTACTCTCTTCCTCGATTTCAAAAAATAACTTTAAATTTTGTCAATTTATTAAATGGTTTTTGTACTTTTAAACACTTTGTAATTCGTCTTTTAAGACGATTTTTCAAATTTAGTTGTCTTTCTTAACCTATAACATTCATATTTTGATAGAATGTTAGCGGTCAAAATTAGAATATGGCATCCAGAATACGAGAAGTAAAACCTAAAAAGAAGAAATCGGGCGCTAAAAAGTACCTTCTTTACTTCGCTCTTGTAATCGGTTTAACGGCCGCTTCGTTATTCTTTTCGTTTTATTCAGCCGGTGAAGGTAATGTTGCTGATGGTGTTCTTACAATTGGCGATGCTATCATCTCAGCCAACACTGTTTGGATGGCAGTAATCGGTGTTCTTGTTGCTTTAATATTCATCTTACAGGGACTTATTATTCAAATTTTCTGTCGCTTATACACTCGCCATTACCATTTGCATCAAGGAGTTGCTAACGCTTTAATCGGCTCTTTCTATAACAATGTCACTCCAGGATCTACCGGTGGGCAGGTAATGCAAGTGTACACTATGAAACGACAGGGAATTGAGGTTTCAAACGCTGCATCCATCATGGTTATGTGGTTTATTCTCTATCAATTCTCACTCATAATTTTTGACGTTGCCGCTATTACTTTTGAATGGAATACAATCATGTCAATTAAATCGATTACAATCCCTGGATTCCATATCGGCAGTTGGGGCGGTGAAATTCCAATGCTACCTCTTATTATTGTTGGTTTCGTTGTCAATATATCTGTCATTCTTCTTTTGTTCTTAATGAGCTATTCTCGCAAGCTTCACAATTTCATTATGCACCGCGGAATTGGACTTGGCGCTAAACTCAAGTTAATCAAAAATCCAGATAAAACTAGAGAGAATTTACGTGTTCAGGTTGAGAACTTCAAAATAGAGTTAAGACGTTTGCAATCCAACATTCCTGTAACAATTCTTGTAATCGCTCTATTTTTGATTGTTTGGACCATCACCTTCTCGATTCCTTATTTCTCCGGACTTGCTCTAGACGCATTTGGATATAACTATTCTTTCAACCTTGGAAACATGTATGATTTCTGCTTCCGTTCTGCTTTCCAACAGATGGTTGCGGGACTTGTACCATTGCCAGGTAATGCTGGAGTTTCAGAGCTTGTTTTCGCTGCAATGTTCAATGACCTCTTTGTTGAGACCGTTGCGTTTACAAATACCGGTATAACAATCGTTAGAACGACATCTGCTAACGTTATGGCGGCTCAAATCATTTGGAGATTCTCGACTTATTACTTCGTTCTTGTCATCTCTGGCCTTGTTGCGTCTTTATATCACTCGAAAGTCGAAGACAATATCAAGTATGCGAATATGCAAACCTTCGTGGATTTGCAAATATCCACATACGAAGATCGTAAGGCCTCGTCTGATACGCTTTATGAAACAAAACAGTTATCGCGTAAAGAAGTCAGGGCGATGCTTGGCATGACAGAGAGAAACATACTTCAGCAGAAACCTAACACTTGGGCAATAGATACAGGTGATGATTTCATTGGACCGTTACCTACCAAGAAAAAGAGAATTTCGCGAGAAATCACGGTAGATGACCTGCGAGATGATTAAATTTTTGGTAAAAAAATCAAATATTTGCACTACATATTAGTAGAGGATAAATTCGTGACCGGTAAAAGAGAGATTGTTGAGATCAAATTTAACAAGAAAGGACAGGCTGTCGTTCAGTTCGGCGCCGAGTCTTTAACAATACCCCCAAACGTTTTTACCAACTATTATCTGTTTGAGGGGAAAGAAATTTCTGAAGATGATATCAAGAAGATAAAAAAAGAGATTCAAAATGAGACTTTATATAAATACGGGCTTAGATTGGCATGCAAGATGTCTTATTCCACAAAAGAGGTAAAAGAAAAGCTCATAGCTAAAAGCGATGATAAATTCGCTTATAAATCGATAATCGCAAGGCTTAAAGATGCTGGATTCCTTGATGATGAGAGCTACGCTATTGAATATAAAGAAGAAAAAGAAAAAGCGTGTTATGGAAAAAATAGAATCCTGGACACCCTAAGATATGAAAAGGGCATATCGGATTCAATCATCCAAACCTTAAAGTTTAAGGATGAAGAAGAACACGCTTCAAAGTTTCTTCATTCCATAGAGAAAAAGTACTCGAGAGAATCTTATTCGGAGAAGAAAAGGAAGGTTCATGACGCTCTTTTAAGAAGAGGTTTTGATGAACATGTAATATACTCAGTTCTAGATGAACTGACTAGAGATAGGGGCGAGGAAACAAAAAACCTCGAAAAACTTGCAACTACAGCCCTCAAGAAGTACAAAGCAAAGTATAATGAAAGGGAAGCAAGACAAAAGGCCTTCGAATCACTGTTGAGGAAAGGCTATAGTGTTAAAGATATCAATGAAGCGCTGGAGGATTTAGAAAATGACTAGCATTAAGGAATTACAGGAAAATACTCAGGTAACAACACAGTTACTTGTTATCAACGTCACAAAAGGTGTCACAAATCAGTCGAAGCCTTATATGACAATTCAGTTTCAGGATGCAACAGGAACTGTTGATGGCAAGAAATGGGATTATACCGATGAAGATGTTGCGGTCTTTGTTGCGGGAAATGTAGTAGAAGTCTCTTGCGAAGTCATCGAATATAAAGCGGCAAAACAGCTTAAAGTATTAAGAGGAGTCGCGGTTCCTATGGATCAGGTCGATTCCTCGCTCTTCGTTCCATCCGCACCAGTCGCTAAAGAAACATTAATAGAAAAGCTCACCGGCTACGTTAATTCTTTAAAGGAAGGCGATGTTAAAACGCTCGTTACCCATTTGTTAAGAAAGCATTATAAAGAATATATTGAGTGGCCAGCTGCTGTTAGAAACCACCATAATTTCGTTTCTGGATTGATGTATCATTCACTGTGCATGGCGGATACCGCAGATGCCATTTGCAAACTCTATCCATCGATCAATAGAGATATCGTTATCGGAGTTTGTTTAATCCATGATTTAGGAAAAGTCATTGAACTTTCAGGTCCTGTTGCCACAAAATTCACATTGGAAGGAAAGCTCTTAGGGCATATTTCAATTGAACAAGCCGAAGTTAGAGAAGCTGCTCATGAACTTGGACTAACAGGGGAGATTCCAACCCTTATGGAACATATGGTCTTGTCTCATCACTCAAAGCCTGACTTTGGCTCTCCAATCATGCCACTTACGAGAGAAGCGTTGGTTGTAGCTATGGTTGATGATCTTGATGCAAAGATGAACATCTTAGACAAGGCATACGATGTTATTCAGCCAGGCGAATTCACCTCAAAACTGATGACAATGGACGATAGATACTTCTATAAGCCACTATACACAGGAGAGGACAAAGAATAATAAAGAAAAAGCCCCAAAATAAGACTTCTGGGGCTTTTATTTTGCCTTCTTTGATACTTAAATGTTCTCGTGAATCTTTTCCGCGAGGGCTTTTAAATCGATAGACGATGTGTCGTGTTCTTTAAAAGAGATCACAAGGTTTTCATCGTTGCCATATCTTGGCAAAACATGGACGTGGAAGTGGAAGACTGACTGGCCTGCAACTTCATTTGCGTTTGAAAGTATGTTCACTCCTTTTGCGCCCATCTTCATAAGAGAGTTACCGATGTTTCTAGCAATCTTGAACACTTTCGCAATTGTCTCGTCGTCAGCATCTAAAATGTTTGTGCAGTGTTTTTTAGGAATGACTAATGTATGTCCTAATGTTGTTTGGGAGAGATCCAAAAACGCTAAGACGTCATCATCCTCATAGACTTTGGCTGATGGAATATCTCCATTAGCAATTAAACAGAATACGTCGCTCATATAAATACCTCTTATGAAAAGTATAAACCTTTTTCATATATCTTTAATAATTAATACGCGCACACACGTATATGTATGAAAAAAAAGAGGCAGGATTAACTGCCTCTAATTTTGATTAATCGTTGAAGAGATCTGGGAATGTCTCTTTGAAGTAGTGGTAAACGTGGGAATCGTTATAGAGGATTGCCATTTCGTTGACGAAGTACTTCTGAGCCTGGTTCTTCCAGGAATCATTTGAAGAGAGCATGTAGCCGATCTTACGAGCGACTCTTTCTTCTGCGAATGGGTCTGCGTCTGTGTTATATGAGTCAGCGCCACCAGAAATCTTTGATGACTTGACTGCTTCTTCGACTTTGCAGATGTACCAGCTTCCTGACTCGTAGACTGCATATGGATAGACTGTTTCGTCTTCATATGTTTCTGGAGTGAGGTAGTAGGAATCGCCGATGTATGAGCCGTATTTGAACTTGACTGACTCGTCATTCTTGTGGTCGACTTCGTTAGCAACCTGAACCTTGAATAATCTCTTGGATAATGAGCTTGGAAGAGCAGAATCTAATCCGCCTGCTGTGTACCAGCCGAATGTTGATGAGTCCTTAGCCTTTAAGTTGTTTAACTTGATCTCTAAGCCAGTCTGAACTGTGTAAGCTCCGTTGTTTGTGAAATCTGATCTGATTGCAGAATCATCTGAGAAACGATCTTCTGTGATCTTCTCGTACTGAGCCATGACTGCACCCTTAGCTGATTCGTTGTAGTAGCCGTTAGTGTTTAATGTCCAGTGTGCTTCGTTAAGGATGGTTGTTGCCATTGCCTGTTCTTCAGCTGTGAAGTCATCCATTGTGCCCTGGTTGATATCATCGAGGAATCTGAAGTCATATTTAGCCTGGAGATTGCCTGCGACTGGAGCATCAGCTGTACCGATAACGTTCTTGCAGTATGCCTTGACTAAGTCACGGACTGCGTTTGGATAACGGTCGTTGTCTGAGAGCTTCATTGTCTCAACCTTACGAGCAGATGTTAATTTGATCTGACCATAGTTCTGAGTGTAGAGGTACTGAGCTGTTAATTCGCTACGATAGACGTCTGCGAGGAGGTTGAGTTCGATGTAGTTCTTATATGTTCCGAAGATGTCTTTGAAGTATGCATTTGCTGCATCTCCTGCAGACTGCTTCTTTCCATCTAAGACGACTTTTCCTGTCTCGACATAGTCTTCTGAAAGGCGGAATCCACCAACGACGAGCTTCTCAGCTTCGTTGTATGTCTTGTATCCTGCCTCAGCCTCTGTCTTGAGGTCGTGGTAGTTCTTGATCTGTGCATCGTAGAATTTCTTTTCGACGAAGTGTGATCTTGTCTGGTATGAGGAGTCATTTACATAACCAAGGAATGTTGATCTGATTCTGTAGAGGACTTCGTTGTAGAAGATGACAACTCTCTCTGTCTTACCTTCATAAGCGCTGTGCTTGTTTGCAAGTTCCTGGATTGCAGATGTGTTGTTAGTTTCAACTGCTTCCTGAATCTTCCAGAAGTCACCGTAAATTGCTTTTGCGTATGAGTAGAGGATGTTGTTTAAGATCTTTGAGGAGTTTGAATCTCCTGCGTGGATGAGCGCGTCATAAATCTCTTTTAATTCATTATTGACGACTTCGTTGTCTCCAACGATGAGAGCAGCATTGTACTTATCATCGACTGGTTTGACTTCGATATCAGAGCATGCTGCGAGCATGGTGACTGAAGCGATTCCTGCGATTAAAGCAAGGAGTCCTTTTTTCTTGAAGTTACTTGGTAGCATAGTAGCAAGCTCCTCCTTTCTGCCAGTTAGGGTCTGTTGACTTGTTGACCTTACCATATCCGACTGCACAAACTTCGCTTAAGAGTGAGCCTGTTCCGGTTGCAGCACCGATTGAACGAGCTTCGTCCTGAGCTGCGATCTGCTCAGCGTATTCTTTCCAGTTGTCTTCCCATGTTGTGACATTAGCAGCAAGTGATGAATCACGCTTTGTCTGGCAGTATGTCATGATGTCTGTCTTGATGTCAGCAGCTGTTTCTGTGAACTGGATGTTCTGAGAATCAACGAGATACTGGAACCAATATGTGTTGAGGTTGTTGTTGAATCCCTTGATTTCATCAGCGATCTTGTTTGCACGATCGTTGAAGTCTGATGTCTGCTGAACGTTGTAGTTAACGTAAGTTGATCTCTCTTCGTTTGCAGAGGTCTTTGGGTATTTGTCCTGGTTAGGAGTGTATGTTGTATAGTAGCTTGATAATGAAGTTGACTTCTTATCTGCTGCATCCTGCTCTGTAGCCTCAACAATCTGGCCAGAAACTTCCTTTAAGCCGTACTGAGATAAACCTGATCTCTGGACGACGATGAAGTGGATGCCCTGGTAAGAAGATGCGCCAGCTCTAACAGCGAGGATGATGTTGCCCTGTGTATCTGTTAAGACGTTGCTGCTGATTCCTGGAAGGACGCTTGAAGTGTCTCTTGAGAAGCCAGGGAGTGCTGCGAACTGAGCTGATGGAACGCCATTTTCGCTTGCCTTTTCGTTTGCAAAGCTTGATTCGATAGAAGCTAATGCGCCAGCTGCTGCTGCCTTTGTAGCTGCATCGCAGTGTGTGCTGTTGTAGTTTGAAGCGATTGCGTTAGGTGTAACGACACAAACGTTGTGTTTGTTGAAGTACTTGTTGTAAACGATGTTTCTTGGATAGAATGCGTCGTTGTTTTCGTTAACGACGTTACCCTTTTCATCTGTTGTGACTTTAGCATAGTCGAGAAGTGCGACTGCTGCACCGAATGGGATCTGGCCAACACCTTTGTCGTTGAAGAAGTCATAGACTGTCTTTTCGCCTTCAATTGTGTTGAGTTTCTGGTTTGGATCCTTGATTGAACCTAAATCATCTGATGCCTCACCAGCTTTAAGACCTGGAGCTAAACGATATGCGTTTGCTTTTCCATATTCAGTTGCTGTGATTCTCTTGTTATAGAGAGTATCGAAGACGTATGAACCGAGCTTGAACTCGTGGACTAAGTCTGCTGCCATTGTCTTGGACATGATTCCGTATTCACCGTAAGTTGCTGCGGAACCATCATCTGAGTACTGCTGTGCAACCTGACCGAATGTTGATCTGTTGTCGCCTTTTGAAGCGATGATACCGTCATCCTGAACATAGCCGCCAGCGAGTGATAACATGACGTTAGCTAA
>JAKSVF010000024.1 GCA_024408235.1 Bacilli bacterium | reverse complement strand
ACCAGAAAGATTTGCCGTTAATGAATCGATGTGGGTAAGTTGTTTTTAACAATATTCCAAAAACAGATCTCTTGGTGATGAATTTAACAATTTTGTTAGAAGCCTCAAGAAGCATATCGGGTTCGGTGCCGTATTTGGTGCCAGGACCATCTAAATTGTAGGCTTTCAAGACTCGTCTTCTCTTTTCTTCATCCAGTCTTAAGTAGCATAACTCGGCAACCGTGCCGCCTTTAGAGTGTCCGATTAACATTACGGGATCAGGAGAAGTGGAGAGCGTTGTTTCTACATAATCTTTCGCCATCTGGACTGATTCAACGTCTTCATCAAGGGCGAATCTGATATCTTCAACACATCCCAAAAATGTTTTGTCCGTACCTCTAAATAAGACGAAAGTCACAACACCCGGTATAGAGAATTCGACCGCAAAAAACTGAGTGCTTATCTCGTTGCTGAACACCTCTTGTGGACGTCTTACAACGATGTTCTTATAACGCGATGTTCCGCTTAGAATTTTGATTAGTTTTTTGTCGGCATTTGGTATCCAACACGTCTTACATAATATCTTAGAATTCTCTAAAGAGAATAAATCATAGAAATTCATAGATTCGCCATCTTTTATGTAGTGGCTGATATCCATGTAAGAAATGCCTGAAAACACAAGCGTATCTATCTCGCAAAAAGTGTTTAAATTGAGTTCTTCATTACCGTAATTTTTCACGAAATCATAGAGCGTTTTCATACCTTCATTTTACATTAACTAATAAAGTAGTGAAGTCTTTTCATTTTACTGCGTTGCAGTAGCTTATTTAAAATTTAGAAGGTTCCATCTACCCTCTTTTATAAAAGAGCCGTATACTATAACCACTATGAAAGACGTAATTATTATCGGAGCTGGCGCGGTAGGTGCTTTTATCGCCAGAAGTTTATCGCGCTACACCGTCGATGCATTGATCATCGAAAAAGAATTTGATGTTGGCGATGTAACTAGTATGGCGAACTCAGCCATCGCTCATTCCGGATATGACCCTGTACCAGGAACAAAGAAAGCCATTTTCAATGTTAAGGGCAATAGAATGATGGATAAGGTTTGCGATGAACTTGATGTTTCATTCGATAAATGCGGAACTCTTACAGTCGCTTTATACGATGAGCAACTCCCTATGTTAGAAGAGCTCAAAAAAAGAGCAGATATCAATGGAGTGCCATCTGAAATCCTCACTAAAGAGCAGGTCATCGCAATTGAACCAAATATCTCAAAAGATGTTAAAGGCGCATTGCTTTGTCCAACAGGCGGAAATATAAACCCATTCACTTTGACCGCTCACGCAGTCGAAAACGCACTCGACAACGGTCTTAAGATTGTTTTCGGAGAAGAAGTTGTCGCTATCGAGAAAATCGAAGGCGGATTCAAAGTAACGACAAGCAAGAACGTCTATGAGACAAGAGTTGTCATCAACGCAGCGGGATTACACTCTGATGACATCGCAAGAATGATTGAACCTATCGATTGGTCAATCCACGCTAGAAAAGGCGAATACTATGTCTTAAATCATTTCGCTTGGGGTTTTGTCAAACACGTTTTGTTCCCTCTCCCATCTGAGAAAGGTAAAGGCATACTCGTTACACAGACAACTTCAGGTAATTATCTTGTTGGCCCATCATCTGAATGGGTGGATGACAAAGAAGATTTCTCAACCGACACATTGACTCTAGCTGACGTCAGAAGACAGGCGACCGATATGGTTCCAAACATTCCGTTCAACGAGCAGATTAGAGTGTACGCCGGATTAAGAGCAACCCCATCAACACACGACTTTATCATAGAACCATCCAAGTCTTACAAAGACTTTATTAATGTAGCAGGCATTGAATCTCCTGGATTAGTGTCTTCTCCTGCAATTGGAGAATACGTTGTCGAAGAATTGGTAAGAGCAGTTCTTCCTTTGAAGGAGAATCCAAACTATAACCCAAGAATTAAACCTTATATCAAGACCGCATTCTTATCGACTGAAGAAAAGAATGAGCTGATCAAAAAGAACCCACATTATGGAAAAATCGTCTGCGGATGCGAAAAGGTCACGCTCGGTGAGATTGAAGACGCAATGTCACGTTCCCTTCCGGTTAACTCGATAAAAGCTCTCAAGAAAAGAACTAGAGCGGGCTTTGGTAAATGCCAAGGCGGTTTCTGCCAGCCAACTGTCCTTAACCTTATCGCTAAGAACAAAGGCATCTCTCCATTAGAAGTCAAATACGATGGAGAAGGCTCTGAAATCGTCATTGAAGAAGTGAAAAAGGAGGCCAAATAAGATGAGAGAAGTAGATTTAGCTATCATCGGCGGCGGTTCGGCCGGACTATCCGCAGCGGTTTCCGCCTATGATGCAGGGATAAGAAGCATCGTCATTCTTGAAAAAGGCCCATTCCTTGGAGGAATTCTCAATCAGTGTATTCACAACGGATTTGGCTTAACCGAATTTAAAGAGGAATTAACCGGTCCTGAGTTTGCGGCGAGATTCATCGCTCAGGCAAAGGAAAGAAACATCGAGTATCACTTAAACTCTGTTGTTTCATCGTTAACAAAAGACAAAGTTCTATCATACATGAACCCTGAAGAGGGTGCTGTTGAAATAAAAGCCAAAGCAATTGTCATGGCAGCTGGATGCTACGAGAGAAGCGCAGGCGCAATCGCAATTCCTGGCGATCGTCCAGCCGGTATTTTAACCGCTGGCCAAGCTCAGAAATTCTTGAATGAGCAAGGTTATATGGTCGGTAAACGCGTATTCATTTTAGGATCAGGCGATATCGGCCTCATCATGGCACGTCGAATGACGTTAGAAGGCGCCAAAGTCCTTGGCGTTGCTGAATTATGCGCATGGTCAAATGGCTTAAACCGTAACATGGTCCAATGCTTATATGACTATGACATCCCTCTATATTTATCTCACACGGTTTCTAAATGCGAGGGCAAGGGAAGACTTGAAAGAGTCACAATCTCAGAAGTCGATGAGAGAAAGCAGCCAATTCCAGGCACTGAAAAGGTATTCGACTGTGACACGCTCGTTTTATCAATCGGATTGCTCCCAAATAACGATTTGCTCAACAATTTAGGCATCCCACAAGGAAGAAGCAGGGGTTCCGAAGTCAATGAGAGACTTGAGACCTCAATACCTGGCATCTTCTCAGCGGGCAACGTATTGCACGTTCATGATTTAGTCGATAACGTAGTTGAAGAAGCTAGAGTCGCCGGCAAAGCTGCGGCCGAATATATTCTTGGAACAGCGGAAAAGACAGACAATGATATTAAAGTCATTCCAGGAAACATGATCGGTTATGTTGTTCCTGGATACGTTTCTAGCAAAGGCGAAGGCAAAGCGACGCTTAAGTTCAGAGTTAGAGAACCAAGCAAAAACGTTTACATCGTCTATACATTGAACGGCAAAGAGATCAAAAAGGTCTTCAAACCGGTTATCATCCCTTCTGAAATGGAAATTCAGTCACTGCCTAAGTCGTTATTCAATGGTGAAAGCGGTACCTTAACGGTTTCTTTAGTAAAGAAAGAGGAGGTTAAGTAATATGAGAGAGCTCATTTGCATTTGCTGCCCACGAGGCTGCAGATTAACAGTGGACGACGAGCTGAATGTCACAGGCAATTTCTGCCCACGTGGAATCGCTTATGGCAAATCAGAGGTCACAAACCCAACTCGTGTCGTAACCTCGACCGTTCGCATAAACGGATCGGACCTCGCTATGTGCCCGGTCAAAACTTCCGAGCCTATCAAGAAGGGCAACATCTTCAAATGCATGGAAGAAATCAACAAAATTCAAATCGAAGCGCCTGTCCATATCGGAGACGTAATCATTCATAACGTCTGCGGCGAAGAGGGCATCGATGTTATCGCAACTAGAAACATGGAGAAAATCTAATGGAAATTAACGGCAAGATTCTCATCGCAAGCGACATTCACGGAAGAACTCTAAAAGTGGAGTATCTTTTGGACGCTATAGAAAGAGAGAATCCTGACCACATTATCATCTTAGGTGACTTCTTGTATAACGGACCTCGAAACGGGGTTCCAAACGACTATGAACCAATGGTCGTCGCCAAAATGCTAAACCCATTTAAGGACAAAATTATCGGAATCGAGGGTAATTGCGATTCCCGTATAGACCATATGATTCTCAACTTCCCGATCCATCCAATCCTCGAGATGACGATAAACGGGAAGAAGTGCCTATTAATTCACGGAGATGATGCCTCATTAAGCTGGATAAAGAAATCCGACATCGACATCTGTCTCTTTGGGCACACGCATTACCACCAATACAACCAATCCGGATCGCTAGCCTTCATTAATCCAGGCTCCATTGGGTTCCCGAAAGATAAAACTCCAGGGACCTATGCAATATGGGATAATGGAACAATCTCATTTTATGAGATAGAAGAAGGAAAGCTGCTCCAATCGCACAATTTATAACTGACAGGAGGACAATTAATGGCAAACGAAAAGATTCGAATCGTCTCGCTTGGCGGCGCAGACGAAGATGGCAAAAACTGTATCGTTGTTGAGATTAACGATGATATTTTCGTCGTCGGATGCGGCATCAAACATCCAGACAAGACAATGCCAGGTATCGACTACATCATCCCAAACTTCGATTACCTCAAAGCCAATAAAGATAGAGTCAAAGCGTATTTCCTTTTACACGGACACGACGATGACATGGCAGCACTTGCATACCTCTATGAGGATGTCCCTGCTCCAATTTACGGTTCAAAAGTAACCTTAACTCTTTTTAAGATGTTCACAAAACATGCTAGAAAAGACAAAATCGCATACAAATTCATTGAAGTATTGCCAACAAGCGACTTCAAGGTTGCAAATAGATTAATCTCATATTTCCACACATCCCATAACGTTGCGGATTCCTCAGGTATAGCTATCTCAACCGAGTATGGAAACATCGTCATCACCTCTGACTTTGTCGTTGAGAACAACGCAACTCCAGCCTACTTGCACGATACAAACGCGATTGCTCGTATCGCAGATAGAGGCACATTGGTGCTTTTAACCGAGTCTATCTACGCGACAAGAGCTGGATATACCGCGCCGATGTATAGAATCTCACCACACATCGAGGAGCAGTTAAAAGACGCTAAAGGAAGAACATTCATCGCGATGTTCGCATCAAACTTCTACAACATCGATGAGGTCATCATGATTGCTTTACATAACAGAAAAACAATCATTCCTTACGATGATGAGACAGCAGATATTCTTAGAACAATGGAGGAGGCATCAGCCGCTCCAATCAGCAAAAACCTGATTCTTCCTTTAACCGAAATCAATCGTGTTAGAGAACAGGACCTCATCGTCCTAATGCTCGCTCACGATGCTAAGGCATATTCAAAAATCGCCCTTTTAGCTTCGGGCCAGATTGAAGACTATAGACTCAAATTGCGTCCAACAGACACATTCATCGTCGCTTGCCCATATAACAACAACACCGAAGTGGAATCTGTCGATGCCATCGACGAATTATATCGTTCCGGATGCAATGTTTATGCGGTTAGCAAGAAGAATTTCTATCGCATGCACGCTTGCGTTGAAGACATCAAGACGATGATTTCCGTCCTCAAGCCTAAATATTATTTACCTGTTAAAGGCATGTTCATGAACCTTCTCTGCAACGCTCAAATCGCTGCTCAGATGGGCGTAAAACTCAATCACACAAACATCTTCCTTGTCGACAACGGTGTTTCCCTCTTAATCGATGAGAAGGGCGCTAGAATGTTCGACGAAAAGATTCCTCACGGCGATATCATGATCGATGGAATCGGCGTTGGAGACGTTTCTCCTGCCGTTGTTCAAGACCGCGAGAAACTCGCTCAAGGCGTCATCATCATCGCCGCAATGATCTCAAAGTCCAAACAGAAACTCGTCGCAGGTCCTGATGTCCAGGTTAGAGGCCTTGTTTATCTCAAAGATTCAGAAATCCTCGTAAGAGATGTGACGAGAATCTTCAATTCATGTTTAGAGGATCACCTCTCGTCGCCTTATTACGACATCAGAAAACTAAAAGATGAGGTCTATGACAAAGTCTTGAGAATGGTCAGAAGACAATCAGGAAAAGAACCAATGGTTCTCCCATTGCTCACAGAGGTTGAATAACTTATGGCAAGCAATGGTAAACGCGTTTTTGGACGCTTAGACATAACTAAAGCTTTAGCCGGTGGCCTCCTCATTTTAACTTTGATCTTTATCGTTTCACCAGCAGGAAGCCTCTGGCCTCTCGGCACCTGGATTTTCATGCTTTTCGGATGCGCTGGATTCTATTTCTTTAACGCATTTTTACTCGCAACATCACTCATCCTCATCATAAGGGGGAAGCTCATAAAGAAATATTTCTCATGGATGCAATTCCTTGGGTTTATCGTCTTCTTGCTCGGCGTGTCAACACTTTCATCCACGATTGTTTTGAAGAATCCTGACGCGTTATCCAACATCACTATAAACGCTTCTAAAGCAGGAGCGGTCATGTACTATAGCGACACAAAAGCAGGCGGTGGTTATGTTGGATACGGTTTAGCTACCTTGCTCAATTTCGGCGGACTTAACTACGTCCTTTCAATCGCCTTCATCCTTTTGGGAACCGGATTATTCTTGTTCCCTGAATTAGCGATGATCATTGAATTAATATCGGGCAAAGTTAGAAAAGACACCGCAATTAGAGAATCAAGAAAAGCGATGGAAGAAGAACCTGAACAATTCGATGATTCAGAATTTAAGCCAATTCATTTTGGCGAATCTCCAACCGAACAAGTAACTAGAATCGCTTTATATTCTGAGCACGCAAACGCTGACACTTATAAAGACGAATCTTTAGATTCACCAGAAGAAACCTATGCATCTGGCGGCTTATATGAGGCTAAATTTGGCGATGAAGATGACGTCTACGAAGCCGATAAATACGCAACTCAATTCTTTAGCACAGACGATTTCTTCAATGATGAGCCAAATAGTGAACCTGCACCAGCTCCGGCCCCGGTTCCAACTCCAGCTCCTCTTAGAAGCGCGCCGGCACCAGAACCGACGAGAACCTTCTCACCAATCCCTCCAGCAGAAGAACCTTCAATCATTTTTTCTGAAGCGGAAGAGAAAAAAGAAGTTGTTGAGGCAACGTTCGATGGAGACGAGACACTTAGAGAAATCGAGCCAACTGAATACGTCCCTAATGAACCTGCTCCAGCCCCGGTTCCAGACCCTATTCCTGCTCCAATCCCAACTCCTGTTGAGGAACCTGAGGTAGAAGAAGAGATTCCTGATCCAAACGCTGGACAAATGACGCAGAAAGACCAGTTTGAGGCTAGACTTTCTCTCTTATCACCAGAAAACAAAATCATAATCCGCGATTTACATTGCGATTTCGCTGAGGAACTTCCTCCATATGAATTACCGCCAACTAGCTTATTGAAGACTCCTGTTGGAACTAATGATCCAGCAAAGATGGCTGCAGACTGCGAAGTAAAACGTGGCATTATCGACCAGCTCTTCAGAGACATGAAGATCGGCGCTCACGTCGAAGACTATACAATCGGACCTTCAGTCACCCGTTTTAACATCGTCACCGATCCTAACGTTCGTGTCAGTTCGATTAACGGCGTCATCAACGACCTCGCTAAGAGATTGAACGGTATTCCACCTCGTTTCCAGGAAGTCGTCATGGGCTCTAGCACATCAGGCTTAGAGATTCCTAACGTCTCAAGCGACACGGTCTATTTCAAAGATATGATCGATGCCTGCGGATACGGCGAAGAGCATAAGTTCCACATTCCATTTGGAAAAGGCATCGCAGGAGACTACATCACCGGCGATTTACGCAAATTCCCACACATGCTTGTCGCTGGTTCAACAGGTTCTGGTAAATCAATCTTCATCCACGGCATTTTGATGTCGCTCATCATGAAGAACAGGCCTGAGGAACTAAAGCTCATCCTCGTTGACCCTAAGAGAGTCGAAATGGCCCTTTATAAGGATTTGCCACACCTTTTATGCCCAATCATCAAAGATGTAACGCAAGTCAAAGTGTGTTTGGACAAGTTAATTGATGAGATGGAAAGACGTAATATGGTCTTTGAGCAGGCCGGCGTCACCAATATCGCACAGTTCAACGATTTATACGCTCCAGATAACGGAATCGCCAAATTCCCTTACATAGTACTCGTTTTAGACGAATTCGCGGACGCTGTTGATGTCTGCAAGAACATCTCAGAACCAGTCGCTCGTTTGGCTCAGAAAGCCAGAAGTGCCGGCATTCACATCGTTTTAACCACCCAAAGACCGACGGTTGATGTCGTTAACGGAAGAATTAAGGCCAACCTTCCAACTTCAGTCGCGTTGTGGGTTAGAACCGCAACTGACTCTAACGTCATCTTAGGACAGGGCGGTGCAGAAAACCTCGCTGGACACGGCGATATGCTCATCGATTGCCCAGTCATCAACAAATTCGCTTTAATCCGTGCCCAAGGCTGCATGGTTTGGCCTGAAGAAACTAAGAGAGTTTGTGACTTCATTCGCAAACAGCAGAAGACGCATTATGACCCAGTCTTCTTGGATTTAGTCGATCACGAGGCTGAACAGAAGGCCTTCGAAGAAGCGGCTCAGGCTGCAATGCCATCCCGTTCTGAATTAAGAGCGGCGGAAGGAGCCTCAAAATACGAACTCATCAAAGAAGCCGTCATGCAGATGGAATACGTTTCCATCTCAAAGATTCAAAGAGAATTCTCTGTTGGTTTCCCAAGAGCTGGCAAAATCTTCAAACAGCTCCAGGATGAAGGCATCGTTGCGGGCAATGAGCCAGGTCAGGAGACAAATTCAAAGGGTTCTAAGGTTTTAGTTCACGCAAAACAGCAATTGAGCGGAGAGAACGAAGGAACTCAAAATGGAACAAGAACAATCCCAGATGGTTGGGATATGCCAAAATAAACAATGAAAGACACCTTTTTATCAGCAAGATTAGTAGAGAAAGACCTGATTAGACTCAGCGTTTTCTCTATGCATCAATACGAGAAGTTTGAGGCTAAGCTGATCATCGATGATGTTGAGGAGGTCAAACTTGCCTCTTCAAAATTCGTATCGACGCCTAATTGCCTTGTGTTTGATTACCGTTTAGACAAACCTCTAGCTCTCGGCCACAATTACACGATTGCGCTCGTTGGTCGTGCAGTAATTCCTCTAGATTTGACAGAAGTTACCACTTTCGAGGGCTTTGAAGAGGAATATTTCTATAACGGCGACGATTTAGGTGCTTCTTATACGAAGCCGGAAACTAAGTTTGCGATTTGGGCACCGGTTGCATCAAGCGTTACTTTACGTTTCAGGAAAAGGACTTCATCTAGATGGCATTACCGTCCGATGGATAGAAGTGCCAAAGGCGTATATCGAGTCACCATTAAAGGCGATATGGAATATGCCGAATATCAGTATGTCGTCGTGAATTCAGGCGTTATGAGGGTCGCGACTGACCCATACGCAAAAGCATCAAGCCCAAACGGCGAAAGCTCTGTCGTGCTTGATATGGCTAGATTTAACGACATTCCAACTCATGAAGAGAGCCTCCCTAAGCTTGATAGATATGTTGATGCCATCATTTACGAGGGCAATGTCAGGGATTTGACTATCTCTCCACGCACCGACATCGAAAACAAAGGCACATTCAAGGCCTTATATCAGGAAGGCGCAAAGACAAAAGGCGGTAATCCAGCTGGTTTTGATTATATCAAGTCGCTTGGCATCACTCATCTTCAGCTCTTGCCTATATTCGATTTCAAAACGGTGGATGAACTGCATCCGGGACTTAAATACAACTGGGGTTATGACCCTCAGCAATATATGGTTCCTGAAGGAAGCTATGCATCAGATGTCCTTGACCCTGAATGCAGAATTAGAGAGTGCAAAGAGATGGTTTCCAAATACCATGAAGCCGGTATTCGTATTGTCATGGATGTTGTTTTTAACCATGTCTATGACTACGTGAACTCTTCTTTTGAGAAAATTGTTCCTAACTATTATTTCCGAAAGAAAGCAAACTCCAAGCTTAGCAATTGCAGTGGCTGCGGAAATGACCTAGCAACAGAAAAACCTATGGTCAGGAAACTCATCTTAGATTCCTGTAAGTGGTGGATCGATATGTATAGAGTCGATGGATTCCGTTTCGATTTGATGGGTTTAATTGACATAGATACGCTTAACTCGATCAAAGACTACGCTAGATCGGTGAAGAAAGACTTCATGCTTTATGGTGAAGGCTGGAACATGGATAATGAAACCAAGGCGCCACTAGGCAAAATGGAGAACGCTAAACTCTTGAAGGATTTCGCTTTCTTCAATGATTTGTTTAGAGAATACAATAAGGCTTATCTCACCCAAGATTATTACCATAACGGTGGATATAAATACGCCTTAATGGGTTCAAGCCTTACTTATTCTGGCATCAAGTCAAAATGGGAAGATGCCTCGCAATCCATCAACTATATAGAATGTCACGATAATGGAACATTCTTTGATTATATCGGGAAAGAACTTGGGGATGTTATCTTATATAACAGACTTCAGATTTGCACGCTCGGATTGCTCTCTATTCTCATTAGTAATGGCGTGCCATTTATCCATGCTGGACAAGAGGTAGGAATATCAAAATACGGCAAGGACAACACATACAATGCCGGAGATAACTACAATCAATTCCCATATGAGCTCGTTGATGAGAGGTTTGATATGGTCGAGCGTTTCAAATGGATGGTAAACGCTAGAAAAACATTGCCTTTATTCAAGGAATCGAATGCAGAGTCATTCAAGGATAAACTCGAATTCGATGACTACGAAAGATGCGTCATATTAGACTTCATAAATCCTGTGAGTTACCCTGAATACTCCAAGGTTGAGTTGATAGTTAACCCGACGTTCAATGACATTGTTAAAGTGTATGAAAAACCGGTTACCTTGCTAGTTGGAGCAGGGGGAGACGTATCATCCGCAAACATCCTCATGGAGCGAGTGATGATAAACAAGTGCTCCTGCTTGATACTTGGAATTAAGTAAAGAAAATGCCTCAATCGAGGCATTTTTTATCTATTTGGATCCCAATCTCTTCTGAGACCTTTTGGATAGTGGTTCTTGGCAACGCCTTGCGTTACCTTAACGAAACCTAAGTTCTGCGAATCATAAGAGATGATATAGAAGCCATCTGGTTTATCTAGAGGGAATGTCTCGCCTCTGATATAGGCTTTAGCGTCTTCTAATGAAAGAGGAATTGAGTAATCTGGAGTTAAGAAGTGAGCCAAATGGTGATCAGGGATGTAGATGTCTCTCATCTCAAAAAGCTTTACACCATATCTCAAGATATTTAAGTGGCTAACATCGAAATGCTGATAAAGCGAATAGAATTTGCTTCTCATCATCTCGTTGCTTCTTCCGACTAAACCGAAGTCTTCAATAAAGAGCTTATATCTTGTGTTTTCTTCAACCTTTCTCTCGCATTTGCGGAGATGTCCAGGTTTTCTGATTAAGCAGACAAACTGCCCTTCGCCTCTGAATTTGTGTGGATATAAGTAAATTGATTCAGGAATGTCTTTGCCGTGATAGAAGCTTGGATCGTCAACTGCAGGAGCAACGAATTCAAGTTCTGGGTGTTTTGCCTTAAAGGCAAGTAGTGTGCCTTCATCCTCTTCGTAAGAGAATGAGCATGTGCTATATGCGATTGTTCCGCCTTCTTTCAGCATAGTGTATGCATACTCAAGGATTTCAATCTGTTTCTTGGAATTTCTCTTAACTTTCTCAACTGACCAATCATTTTTGGCAAGATCGTTTTTTCTCATCATTGCAGAACCGCTGCAAGGGGCATCGACGATAATCTTGTCGAATGTGTTCTTGAAGTGGACATAGGAGAAAACGAAGTCATTTGAGGCAACGATGATGTTACCGCGACCCATACGTTCAACGTTCTGAGACATGGCTTTTGCTCTAGGATAAGAAATATCGTTTGCAATAATGCAGCCTTTATCGTTCATGGCGAGCGAACAGCCGATAGACTTGCCGCCTGGAGCAGCGCAGATATCAAGGATGACATCATCTTCCTCAGGGTTAAGGAAGAAAGGAACCATCATTGCGGATGCGTCTTGAATGGAGAAAACTCCATTGTCATAAAAGATATTCTTGCCGAAGTCATAGACTTCTTTATCATAATAGTAGGCGTGGTTTACAAAAGGGTGCTTTTTGACCAAAGGGTATCTCTTTATGAATTCTTCGTCGCTAAGCTTCTTTGTGTTAAGGAGTAAGCAGTGGGTGACTTCCTCGTTTTCCATGGCTGTCACTAATGCACTGGCTTCCTGTTCAGATAAGTAGTTTAATAATGATGATTTGAATTCCATGCGTTTATTATAAAAATAAAATGACTTTGTGTAAATATTTTCAGAAAGGATTTTCATCTATGAGAATGGTAGATATTATCGAAAGAAAAAGAGACGGGGAAACACTTACCAACGATGAAATACGTTTCTTTATCGACGGATATACGAGGGGAGAGATCCCGGATTATCAGGCTTCGAGTTTTGCAATGGCGACATTATTCCGTGGAATGAATAAAGAAGAAATCGCAACATTGACAGATTCCATGATGCACTCCGGAGACGTCATCGACCTATCATCAATTAAAGGGGTGAAAGTCGATAAGCACTCAACTGGTGGAGTAGGAGACAAAACATCTTTAGCCTTAGGACCTTTAGTCGCTGCGTGTGGGGCAAAAGTCGCCAAAATGTCCGGACGTGGATTGGGACATACAGGCGGAACTTTAGATAAGATGGAATCCATACCTGGAATGAGAATCGAACTCACGGAAGAGGAGTTCATCAATCAGGTAAATTCAATCGGAATCGCCATCATGGGCCAGACAAAAAAGTTAGTTCCAGCTGATAAAAAACTATATGCATTAAGAGACGTAACAGGAACCGTTGAATCCATTCCTTTGATCGCCTCTTCAATAATGTCCAAGAAACTTGCTTCCGGTTCAGACTCGATACTTTTAGATGTCAAATTCGGACGCGGCGCTTTTATGAAAACATTCGATTCCGCCAAGACTTTAGCGGAAACTATGGTGGAGATTGGTGACTCTTTAAAAAGGGACACTAGAGCTATCATAACCGATATGAATCAGCCGCTTGGACTAGCAGTTGGCAACGCGCTAGAAGTCAAGGAAGCTATCGACACATTAAACGGTCATGGTCCAAAAGATTTCGTCGAACTTGTCAGAAACGCCGGCTCCATAATGCTGCAGCAAGCAGGCATCGCCAAAGACATGGATGAAGGGTTTGAAATGATCGATAATGCAATAGAGAATAGAAGCGGTCTCGAGAAGCTAAAAGCGATGGTTAAAGCGCAGGGCGGAGATGAATCGTATATTTCAAATCCAGAACAATTCCCTGTCGCTAAAAACATAATTGAAATCAAAGCGGTTGATGCAGGTTATATTGAGAGAATTGACTCGCTTGAAATCGGTTTATCCGCAATGAGATTGGGCGCTGGTAGAGAAACGATGGCTGACAAGATTGACATGTCTGCCGGTATCGTTCTTAGCAAGAAAGTCGGAGATAAAGTGGAAATTGGAGACATACTTGCTTATGCCCATACAAACCACGATAATTTTGCAAGTGAAGTGGCGGACATCAGACACGCATTCAGCATCTCTCATGAAACCGTTTCCACCAATCCAATCATACATGCATATATAAAGAAATAAGATGAAAGTATTACTACAGTTAGTTAAACACGCATCCGTTACAATTGACGGTGAAAAAGTTGCGTCAATCAATCATGGTTTTCTTCTATTTACCGGTTTTAAAGAAGGGGATAATGAAGAAACTTGTCATAAAATGGCCGAGAAGATCTCTAAGCTCAGGATTTTTCCTGATGAAAACGGAAAAACAAACAAATCGATATTTGACGTCGGAGGAAATGTGTTAAGCGTCTCTCAGTTCACTTTGTACGCAAATTGCAGCGAAGGAAATAGACCTTCATTTGTAAACGCAATGAGGCCAGAGCGTTCAAAGCCATTGTTCGCCTTATTCAATAATATGCTGAGAGAGAAATTCCCAAATTTGGAGACGGGAGTATTTGGCGCCGATATGAAAGTTGAACTTTTAAATGACGGACCATTTACTCTTGTGTTAGACTCTGACGAACTATTTGGAGGAAAGAGATGAAAGTACTATTAGGTTTCTCAGGCGGAGTCGATTCATCAATCGCCGCTTATAAACTTAAAGAAGCCGGTTATGAAGTCACCGGTGCTTTCATGCGCAACTGGGATTCGTTTGCAAACGGCGATTTCCTCGGCAACCCAACAATACATAACGATCAGTGCCCGCAGGAAGCGGATTATGATGACGCTGTAGCGGTGGCAAAGAAGCTCGGAATACCGCTTTTACGAGTGGATTTTGTGAAAGAATATTGGGATTCAGTTTTCACATATTTCCTCGAGGAATATAAGAAGGGCAGAACTCCAAATCCAGATGTCTTATGTAATAAGAACATCAAATTCGATTCTTTTTTGAAATTCGCTAAGGATAACGGCTTTGATTGCATTGCAATGGGTCATTATGCAAAACGCAGGCAGTTTGAGGGCCATGATTACCTTTACAAACCTCTTGATAAGGCGAAAGATCAAACATATTTCCTCTGTCAGATAAACGAAGAACAAATAGCAAGTTGTCTATTCCCTATGGAAGACATCACAAAAGTGGAATCTCGCGAAATTGCTAGAAAACTTGGTCTTTCCGAAGTTGCTGATAAACACGGATCAACAGGCGTTTGTTTCATAGGCGAACGAAACTTCAGACAATTCTTAATGAATTATTTCCCAGCCCAAGATGGAGATATCATCGATATTGAAACCGGAAAGAAGGTCGGAAGACATGTCGGCGTTCTCTATTACACACTAGGACAGCGAAAAGGCCTTGGCATAGGCGGAATCAAGAATGGTCCGACTAAACCTTGGTTTGTATGCAAGAAAGACGTCAAAAACAACATTTTATATGTTGCGTCAGGCGATGAAGATGAACATTTGAATTCCGATGCTTCCGTGATTACGGATATTAACTGGATTGGTCCAAAGCCAACAGAACCAATTCATGTCGGAGTGAAATTCAGATATAGACAGCAAGATTGCCCATGTACGCTTGAATGGGATGGTGACACGATTATGCTCACTCATGATGAGCCATATAAAGCCGTCACACCTGGTCAGTATGCAGTCTTCTATACACTTGATGAAGGAAGAATGCTTGGCGGTGGAATCATCGATCAAACATACTATAAAGGTAAACGTGTAGATAAGTAAAAAGGTTCGAATCTATCGAACCTTTTCTTTAATTTTTTTGTTTTAATTAATACTCAAATAGACCATTGTCGAGCATGATTTGAGCATATGCTTCGCCTAATCTATATGCATCTGGCGTGTTGTAGTGGTAAGTGTTATAACCGCCTTTAGCATCATCGCCGATTTCCAACTTCAATCCGTTCTCTGTATTAAATGAACCGTCAACGCAGAAATTGAGGTCATTCTCACTTTCGTTTGCGATTAACCATTTCTGAGCATTAACGGTAGGATTAGCGCCATAAGTTCTCTTTGAACCGTCATAAATAGTGCAATCGAGGAATGCAATCTGGTCAGGATCCTGATCGACAGCGTAATCGACGAATTCAGTCTTGAAGTCATTGATGAGAGTCTTCATTTCTTCAGCATAGGTGTTGCTTCCAGAATCGGATTCTCCCTGATGCCAGACAAATCCTCTCAAAACAGGCTCAAAACCTTCATCGATAATCGCGTCTAAGCAATTCTGAGTGTATTGCTTTAATAAATAGAAAAGAGATTTGTCAGGATCTTCTTCTCTGCTTAACCAGTTTGGACCATCGTTTTTGTGGAATCCTGACCCAGAGAATGCGCATTTGATGAGATGAACCGGATTGTCTTCTGAAGCATACTGAGCAATTGTGTTGGCGATGCCAAGTTCAGGACCAAAGAACATATCTGTCTTTCCGTTTACGGAGTCTCCAACACCCATTCCAACTTTAGTTGGCTGGAAGTTAGGGGTGAGTCTAGCCTCAGGAGATGACTTGTCTGTTGAAGCAGTGTGAGCGTTGCCCCATTTGTTAGGATAATAGAATCCATAATAGCTTGTTAAGACTTGTGGAATTCCGTTGAGAACGCCATCGGTATCCATGCCCTGTTCTTCCATGTAGTTCTCAAGAAGCGGTGTATCTGTTCTTGGGTGTTTCCAGTAGGTGGAGCCCTCCATGTTTGACTGTCCTGAAAGAACGAAAACATCGACTTTGTTATTAACCTCAGGCTCTGGTTCTAAAGACTCAGGGGCGGATGAAGGAAAAATTGGAACTGGCTTAGCGCATCCAGCTAAAGTCATAGCTGCTAAAGCTGCTAAAAAAGTAAATCTACTCTTTTTCATAAATTAAATACCTCGTATTTGTTGCCCCAATTATAGACCTTTCACCCAAAAATGTTAGATAGCGCATTTTGCGATATTCTATCGACAATGCTTATTATTATTAAAAAATAAGAGGATTAGACCTTTCTATTGATTTAGGGAATTATATTAATATAATAAATCTTCTATGAGAAAAGCGTGTTTAAAGTTACTTCCAATATCAGTGCTTGCTCTAGCATCATGCAAGATGTCTTTTGATTTTGGTTTTATCAGTTCTCAGGCTTCAACTAGCTCATCAGGCGAAATAACGACTTCTGAAGTGTCAAAAGAAGAACTTTCAAGTGGTCATAAACACGACTATACAGAGATAACTTACGCACCAAAATGCGAAGAGCAGGGCTATACCTTATACATTTGCGATTGTGGATACGAGAAAAAAGATGATTACGTCGACGCTTTAGGTCACGATTGGGATGAGGGGACAATAAAATCAAAAGGGGATTGCCAGCATAAATCCATTAAGAGATCTACATGTTCAAGATGCAATAAAGTGGATGATGTAGAAGGTGACTTTGGGGATCATTGCTACAAAAAAGTGACCGTTAATTCAACATGCACCGATGATGGATACACAGCAGATAAATGTGAGATTTGTGGTGTTGAGGCAAATAAACAGGCAAGCTCCCACGCAACAGGTCATTCGTATGGCGATTGGGTTGTTATAAAAGAGGCTACTCTCACCGAAGAGGGGCAAAAGAAGAAGACTTGCTCAAAATGCGGTTACGAATATAGCGAATCTATCCCTCTTTTAACGAAAGAGACGCCTGATTACGATTCGATGAAGACTATCGAAATCGATAGCTCATCAGCCGAGTATTTTTCCGGAACCTACAAAACCGGAAATTACGAACGTTCGTACATCGACTCGACCGCTTTTAGGGGCTATAGATTCCTTAAATTAGGAAACAGCAGTGGCTTTGCTAAACTCATCGGAGCGGATTTCTCAATGTACTGCCAGGTTCCTAACGCAACTCTAGGGGCATCTTTCTCGAATGAGGACCCGATTAAGGGCATCAAGAAAATCGAAATGTCCTACGAAACAGATTCAAATGCTAGACTCTACTTCAGTAGCACCAAAAATCTCGTCGCATATTGCGGGATTGATTCAAGCGACACGAGTTTCTCGTTTGAATTCGATGAAAATAACATTAATTTCTTCAGAATCGAATCCGGTGAGAGCAATTTTACAATAAAGACATTGAAGATATACTACACCGATAGCGGAACAGTCCCTATGTCGAACTACAGCTCATGCGGTGCGGGATTATATAGACTTAATCCGAAAACAGTCTCAGGAACGCCAAAAGACGGCGATAAAGTTTCTTGTCCGATAGAGATAAGCGTGAGTGGCGGCTCATACACAGTCAAACAATCAAAAACATACACATATTACTCATTTGAATATGTTAATGAGCATCCTGAAGTTATTGATGATGCAGCCTGGACAGAACCAATGGATATAGCGAATTACTTCACGACATTCAAGACGTATCCAGCGAACTTTGCGCTAAAGGGCAGCGCAGATGCATCAAATGTAAGGACATTGTTTGGAGACAAGTATCGACTTGTTCAAAAGTTCAATAGAACCGATGGCTACGCTCAAGCTGTTCCTTATAAAGGAACTCCAACCTATTATGAGTGCGACATCGATGTTGATGGAACCTATACAGCAAGCAATAGAGGAGTCGGAAGACTCATTGTCTGGTCAACGGGTTATGACGCTCAAAAAGGCGCGACAGGCTATACAAGCGATCCTGTTGCGGTATTCACGGACGACCATTATTCCACATTCACCGAATACTACAATAACGGTTCATGGAGCAAGAGATACAATTCGTATTATTCGAGTTCAGTAGGTCTAGCGAACGTGACAAATTGCATATACGGGGCACCAACAACACTTTAATTTAGAGGCCAGCATCAAACTGGCCTTTCTTTTTACTAGTAAATAGAAATAGTTGTGATAAACTTTATCGCGGTCGAAGTCTAGTCCACTTATAGCGAGGGCCTCATGATGGAAAAGCCCAGTGGACGCGCTAACTTCGGAAAAAGCCAACGGGTAATGCCGTCGCAGCCCTGCGTTATGGGACAAATTAAGAGCACCTAGTGAAGAAGGATGGTACCGCGCTGAAGCGTTCCTTCAATGTAGAGGTGTTTATTTTTTTAGGAGGCTTACAATGAGAAAACTTACAGGAGAACAAATCAGAGAAACTTGGATTAAGTTCTTTGAAAAAAGAGGCCATCAGTGTCTTCCAGGCGTTTCGCTTGTTCCACAGGGCGATAAGTCATTGTTGTGGGTCAACGCAGGCGTCACAGGCTTGAAGAAATACTTTGATGGTACAGAGATTCCACCAAATAGAAGAATCGTCAACATTCAGAAATCAATCAGAACCAACGACATCGAAAACGTTGGACATACAGCTAGACACCACACATTCTTCGAGATGTTAGGCAACTTCTCAATCGGTGACTATTTCAGAAATGAAGTCATCCCTTGGGCAGTCGAGCTTTTAACAACAGACGAAGGTTATGGCATTCCAAAAGAAAAGCTTTATATTACATATAACCCAGCTGATACAGCATCTTTAGAGTTATGGATTAAATGTGGAATGTTAGAAAGCCACATGGTTCCATTAGAAGGCAACTTCTGGGAAATCGGCGAAGGACCATGCGGACCTGATACCGAAATCTTCTTCGATAGAGGCGAAGCATACGATCCACAGCACTTAGGAGAAAAACTCTTAAGAGAAGATATGGAAAACGACAGATACATCGAAATCTGGAACATCGTTTTCTCACAGTATAATTCGGTTGCTGGCGTCGCTAGAAAAGACTATAAAGAACTCCCAAGCAAGAACATTGACACGGGTTCGGGCTTAGAGAGAATCGCTTGCATCCTTCAGGGAACAGAAACCAACTTCGAAACGGACTTCTTCATGCCGATCATCAGAAAAGCAGAAGAGATCTCAGGAGTTAAGTATGAGGCACCAAACCTCATGCCATTCAGAGTTATCGCTGACCACGCAAGATGCTTAACATTCGCATTAAGCGATGGCGCTACATTCTCAAACGAAGGACGTGGTTACGTTTTAAGACGTATCATCAGACGCGCTATGCGTTATGGACAGAAGATCGGAATCAAGCGTGCATTCATGTACGAAATGGTCGACATCATCGTTGAGAACTACAAGTCATTCTATCCATACCTCGCCGATAAAGCAGAAGAAGTTAAAGCCGACATTAAGCTTGAAGAAGAAAGATTCTTAACAACCCTCGTCTCAGGCGAAGCGCTTCTAAGAGATATGATGGTTGGTAAGAAAGAATTATCGGGCGAAGAAGTCTTCAAACTCTATGACACATATGGTTTCCCAGCAGATGTCACAAAAGAGATCGCTGAAGAAAACGGACTCACAATCGACATGGAAGGCTTCAAAGCTGAAATGGAGAAGCAGAGAGAAAGAGCAAGATCTGCACGTGGAGAAATCGAGTCATTCCACAAGCAGTCAAAGGACTTAATGGCTTTCAAAGACGAGTCTACATTCCATTACAATGAATCATTAACAGGATATAAGACCACAGTTATCGGAGTCTTCAAAGACGGAGAAAAGGTTGAATCAATTAGCGATGAGGGAGACCTTATCCTTAAGGATACAATCTTCTACGCCGAGATGGGTGGACAGGTTGCGGATACAGGAACGATTGGCAATTCAACAGTCACAAGTGTTTCAAAAGCCCCACACGGACAGCATTTACACCACGTTAAAGTCTCATCAGGAGAAATCAAAGCCGGTGATGAAGTCGTTATCTCGGTTGATGTTGAGAGAAGACACAAAATCGAAAAGAACCACTCGGCAACTCACATCCTCCACGCAGCTCTAAACGAGGTTCTCGGAGGACATGCTACGCAAGCTGGTTCATATGTCGATGACGAATACTTAAGATTCGACTATCAGACAAAGAGCAAAACAACCAAGGAAGACTTAGAGAAGATTGAAGCTCTCGTTAACTTAAAAATCGAAGAGTCAATCCCTGAAGTTACTGAAGAACTTCCAATCGAAGAAGCTAAGAAATTAGGCGCAGAAATGACATTCACCGATAAGTACGGAGATGTCGTTAGAGTCGTTGAATTCGGCGAGTTCTCAAGAGAATGCTGTGGTGGCACACACGTCAAAAACTCAGGTGATATCGGATTATTCGTCTTAGTGAGCGATGAATCGGTCGCATCAGGCGTAAGACGTATCACTGGCTTAACAGGAACTGCCGCTTATAAGTTCTTGAAAGAAAAAGTCGCATTGCTCAATAGAATTGAAACCAAGTTAGGAGCTTCAGACGTTGACGTTGAAAAACACGTTGACTTAAATAACGAAACAATCGCAACTCTCAAGGCTGAGAATAGCGAACTCAAAGCAAAAGTTGCAGCAGCAGATGCTAAGAAGTTAGCTGACTCAATCGAATCGGTTAACGGCGTTGATTATGCTTTAATCGTTAAAGAAGGCGCTAATAGAGACGAACTGACAACACTCGGCGACACACTTAAAGCGAATAGAGATAACTATTTATTCGTCTTAATCGGCGGAGCAAACGGACAGCACCCAGTAATCGTCTTCACAAAAGGCGCAGCAACTTCAAAAGCCAAGGCTGGCGATGTTGTTAAGAAACTCGCTTCAGTATTAGGCGGCGGTGGCGGCGGACGTCCAGAAATGGCATCCGGCTCACTCAAGTCAATCAACAGCATTGAATCAGTAATAGCTGATATCAAAGCATCACTTTAAGGAGGGTCCTCATGATCGAAATCACAGATAATTCAATCGTAATCACCCGTGAAGACGGCATTGAAGACACATGGAAGATCCTCTTCTATTACCATAACGACGAAAGGGCAAAAGATTACTACTTCATCTACAAAGATGAGGATGAAGATTCAATAATCGTTATGGCATCGAGCGACGGCGTAAGCCTTGAAGAATGTTCTGAAGAAGAACTCGCTGAGGCAGAGCAGGTCCTTGAAGCGTATGAAGAAGACCCAAAAATCGGGGAAATTAAATAGTCTTTCACTTGTGAACAGACATAAATCCCCATATAATCTAGCGTTGATAGCAAAGGAGTAACAACCATGGCAGATGAAAAAATTGAGATGACAAAAGAAGAATACGCTGAATTAGACAAGCGTTATCGTCATTTATTAGATGTTGAAAGACCAGCAATCATTGAAGCTTTACAGGCAGCTCGTGCACAGGGCGACTTATCTGAAAACGCTGACTATGATGCAGCAAGAAATAGACAGGCTGAAATCGAAGCAGAAATCACACATATCGAAGGCATCAAAGACCACATCGTTATCGTTGAGTCTAGAGGTGACAAGATCAATGTCGGTTTCACAGTCGATTATGTCGAGACAGCAACAGGCAAGGCAATGAAGGTTAAGATGGTTTCAACAGTCTTAGCAAACCCACTTGCAAACCCACCTGCAATCTCACAGGAATCAGCGGTCGGAAAAGCACTTTTAGGACACGTCGCAGGTGACGTCGTCACAGTCGAAGCCCCAAAGAAGAAATACGATATCAGGATCGTTGCAATCCAGGCTTAAGAAAAATCAATAAATTAGCCTCCTTATAAGGAGGCTTTTTTCTTTCTTAAAAATTGTAGGTAAAAAATACGAATTTCTCCTCTATTAGTAAGTAGGAGGTATTTTTTATGTACAAAATAATTATTGCAGTCGTGGTCCTCACAATTGTGTTCCTTGTTGCGTTCTCAGGAGTAGAAGCAATTTCCAACGCGATAGTGGATGGGGGAAACCAGAATACGACAAGCTATGTGGCTAGCAAAGACCAAACTACAGTCCAAGTCACTTTAACAGGAGAAGTCACAAGAACCGGCACCTACACGGTAAAGATAGGCTCAACGTTATGGGATGCACTAGAAGGAGCGGGAGGAATCACTCCGAATGGAGATGAGAGATGTTTCAATAAAGGATTCACAATCTCCGCCAAGAATTCATTCTACATACCGCCTATCTATGATAATGAAGATACGTGTACGATGGACCCTATCCAAAAAGTGTGTATCAACACGGCAACACAATCACAACTTCAAGAGCTGTCGGCTTTCTCAACAACAGTCTCTGGAGCAATAATCAATTACCGTTCATCAAATGGTGATTTCGCTCAAATAGAAGACTTGAAGAATGTCCCAGGAATTGGCTCGGCCACATTTGAAAAGTGCAAAAACTTCGTGACTCTCTATGCGGTCTAATAATACCAAAAAGATCGTTAACATTCGCCTTATCCGGTTTAATCATCGGAATTTCATTCTCATATTATCTAAAAACAATAAGCCTTTTCATCGTTATCGCTTCGATGTTAATAATGGGATTGTTTGCCCTTAAGAAAAGCAAAACGTCTTTAGCTATTTATTCCATATTTCTTCTTATAGGGTTTTCATATCACTCACTTGGCAAAATTAAGCATCCGATAGAAGGAAACCAAGTATTCACCGGATACGTTATTGAAGTTAAGAACAATTATTTCTTATACAAGTCTAACGGAATCCCGTATTACGTTTATGAGAAGACAACAGAGCGCGAAATAGGCGATTTCCTAACAATTGAAGGCTACTCATCAAAATATGTCGCAATGGAATATGAGTCATACTTCTCAATGACTGAATATCTATCAAAAAAGGGCGTTACACACAAGATAAGTCCGAAAACAATAAAGTGCACATTTAAGATGCCTTTGCGCCTCAGAACGAAAGAATTAA
>JAKSVF010000023.1 GCA_024408235.1 Bacilli bacterium | reverse complement strand
TTGAGCCTCTTAGAGGGCTCGGATACTCTCTTTTGGCTAATTCCTTCATCGAAGAGGAGGGAATCTCCTATGACGTCATGAAGTGGGTAAAAGAGGAAAAGAGTGAGCCATATGGAGATCTAGAATCGCTTTTCGGCCCATATAACCTCAAAAACAAGCCTGAGGCCTGGGTTAAATTCTGGACGAAAGAGAAAAATAGACTTGAGGCAATCCTCAACACATCATCTCTTCCTGAGGACAAGAGAAGCGAATATTCTAGAAGAATAGAGACGATAAAGGAGGCCCTAGATGAAAACTAAAGCGTTACTTAGAAAATTATCGAAGACGTTCCCTAAAAGACTTGGCGAATGGTATGACCATCTTGGCCTTCAGGTCGGAAAGCTTCCTGAGGACGTCAACAAGATAATGGTTTGTCTCGACTTCGACGACGAGATTTACGATATCGCGATTAAAGAGAAAGTAGACTTAATAATCACTCACCATCCGTTCATCTTTGGAAAACTGAAAAAAGTTCTTGAAAGAGACCCTGTCAAGAAGGCTCTCTATGAGAAAATGGTGGAGAAGAATATCCCGATCGTTTCTTATCATACGAACTTTGATGCAGGTGAAGGTGGGATGAACTGCGCGTTAACTGAAGCGCTGGGCTTAGAGAACATTAAACGCCTCGACACATTCCCTATGGCCATGGGCGGAACGCTTAAAGAAGAGATGGAAGTCCATGAATTTGCAAAATACGCAAAAGAAAGACTCGGCGTGTCTTATGGCCTCCTCATCAATGAAGGTAAACCAACTGTTAAATCGGTAGCGATCATCGGCGGTGGTGGATGGCAGGAATACTTGAATGCAATGCAGGAAGGATATGACATCTACATCTCTGGAGACTGTCCGCATCACGGAAGACGCGAAATCGTGCTCAATCACTACAATTATCTAGATTTGCCACATGAGATCGAAAGAATCTTCATTCCAACCATGACTAAAATACTACTAAGTTTCGACAAATCGCTTGATATCGTTCAAGCCGATCACGAACGTTTGCCGGAGGTAATATAAATATGAGTTTTAGCGGCTTTTCATTATCATCCAACATGGTCAATGCTTTAACTAAGCTTGGCTATGAAAACCCATCCCCAGTCCAACAGGTAGTCATACCTAAGGCATTGAGGGGAACATCTTTACTTGCCCAATCTGAGACTGGTTCTGGCAAGACGCATTCTTATCTAGTTCCAATTATCGAGAAACTGGATATGAATCTCAACAGACCTCAAGCGGTCATCATCACTCCAACCCGCGAACTCTCCAGACAGGTTTTTGAGTTCGCTCGTGAGTTCCAGAGATTCTTCCCTAAGCTCAAAGTCAGGCTCTTCACATCCGAGGCCGATGTCTCGCAAAATGAGGAGGGCTCAACCGTTGCCCCTCAATTGATCATCGGCACCCCAGGAAGAGTTAAACAGCTTCTAGTTGATAAGGAACTGTTTATCCTTAACAATGTTAAGACTGTAGTTCTTGATGAAGCTGACATGCTTTTGGATTTAGGCTACTTCGAAGATATCGAAGGCTTATTCGCGTCGTTAAGAGAACCTCAGACAATGGTCTTCTCCGCAACGCTGAAGCAGAACCTCAAAGATGAGCTTTTGAAATTCGTCCGTTCAGACTTCGAGTTTGAGAGCGACAAAGTTCATACAGCATCAACCGTTAAACACCATTTGATTAATATCAAACATATCGGCGAATCCAACGCGTTAGTTCAGTTCTTAAAACTCAAGAACCCATATCTTTGCATTGTCTTCTGCTCAACCAAAGACAAAGTAAACGAAATCCATAAGGCGTTGCTAGACAACAACATCGACGCCTTATATTTCTCAGGCTCGCTTGATGAGAGGTCTCGTAAACGTGCTTTGAGAGAAATAAAGGCCAACACGCATTCAATCATCGTGGCATCGGACTTACTCGCTAGAGGAATGGATATCCCTGATGTAACCGACGTTGTATCCGTCGACCTTCCAAACGACCTCGAGTTCTATCACCATAGAGCTGGAAGAACCGGAAGATTCGGCAAGAGTGGTGACTCATGGGTTTTCTACAATAACGACACAGAAGCTAAGCCAAGAGAGTTGTATAACTCTGGCGTCAAATTTGATTTCTATTCCTTAAGAGCGGGCAAACTTGTCGATGATCCAGTCGGACTTGCTGAAAAGACCAAATTCAGAAAGAAAGCTGAATTCTCCCCAGAAGAGATTAAGGAAATCAAAATCGCAAAGGCAAAGACCAAAAAAGACAAGGTCGAGCCTATGCATAAGAAGAAAACGCAGTTCGCAATCGAGAAAGTCAAACGCAAATACAAGAGAAAAGCCATTCAGCGCTCGGTTAGAAAACAACTCGAGAACGAGGCTAAGGCAAAGCGAAAAGCGCGCAATGGAGGCGATGAATAATGGATTCCTTATATTTAGGTTCGCATCTCCCTCTCAACGCTCCAGAGTACTATTTAGGCACCGTTAAGCTGGCCTTAGAGTGGGGAGAGAACACATTCATGTTCTATACAGGCGCTCCGCAGAACACTAGACGCGCCCCAACTAGCACCCTTCGCATCGGAGAAGGTAGAGCGCTATTAAAAGAAAATGGCATCGATGAGACTAAAATCGTCGTCCACGCCCCATACATAATCAATCTCGGAAACAAGAACAATGTCGATACATATGAGCTTGCTAAATCGTTCCTCTCGCAGGAACTTAAGCGTGTTCACGACTTCGGATGCAAGCTTCTTGTCCTTCATCCAGGCAGCAGCGTAGGTGCTCCAGAGGAATTTGGACTAGAATCAATCATCGAGGGTTTGAACGAAGTGCTCGATAACGACTCAAGCGATGTAACCATCTGCTTAGAGACCATGGCTGGAAAAGGCTCAGAGCTTGGAAGAACATTCCAACAGTTAGCAACAATCATTAACGGTGTCCACAAGAATGAAAGGCTCGGCGTTTGTTTAGACACTTGCCACATCAACGACTATGGCTATGATGTTCATGATGTTGATGGAGTGCTTGATGAATTCGATAAAGTGATTGGTTTATCTAGACTAAAAGTCATTCATGTGAACGATTCAAAAAACCCAAGAGCAAGCCATAAAGATAGGCATGATAATCTGGGTTATGGAACAATTGGATTCGACACTTTGAACGCCTGGGTTCATAACCCTCGTTTGAACGGCATACCTAAGGTTCTAGAAACTCCATATGTTGATAATGGGGGAAAAGAAAAAGTCCCTCCATACAAAAAAGAAATCGAGATGTTACGTGATGAAAATTTCGTAGAATCTTGGAGAGAAGAATTGTAAATTCATCTGGCGGATTCCCTCTATAGGGGTCCGTTTTTCAATTTTTTGTCATTCATTTACCTCGTTAATTGAAAATAGAAAAACACTAAACTAAGTTTAAAAAGGAGGTTTATATATGAAAAAGAACATATTGATTGTAGCCTTGGCATCGATGTCGATACTCGCTTTAGCCGGCTGCAAGAAAAGAAATATAGAAGTTAACACGAGTGAAGATAAGACTTCATCAATAGTTGAATCTTCTTCAAATATCATCTCTCAATCAATCATAAGCTCGTCATCTGAGGCAAGCCTTCACACCCATACGGCCGGTGAGGTCAAATATGATGAAGAAGGGCATTACACGGTTTGTTCGACATGTGGTGAGGAGATGACTTCTAAAGTTAGCCACACCCTCAAGAGTGAGGCTAGGGTAGAACCTAAATGTGAAGAGGATGGAGTTGAAAATTTTAGTTGCACAGGATGCGGCTATAAAGAGGAGAAGAAAATTCCTGCTCCAGGCCATAAATTCTCAACCGAATATAAAACAGATGAGAACAAACACGCTTATGAATGCCTCGTCTGTGGAGTTTTATCTAGCGAAGACGTTCATGTGTTCGAAAGAAGTGCATATCAGGCACCTGATTGCGAAAGCACGGGTTTTGAGACCTTTGAGTGCAAGGTGTGCCACTATACCAAGACAAATACAATTGATAAACTCCCTCATAATTTTGCATATGTTGGAATCTCAGACGAATGTCATGAATATAAGTGCAGTGTCTGCGGAACAGTTGAATCAACCTCTAACCATGAATATGAGATAGTAAGCGAGGTTAACCCAACTTGTTTAGAAGCGGGAGAGAAAATAGAGAAGTGCAAGACTTGTGGCCACACAAAAAAGAGCACAAAAGAAGCCTTGGGCCATGGATCAACCGTCTATTTTGACAATGGTGATACCCATCAAATTAGATGCGAAGTCTGCAATGAGATTCTTGAAGAAAAACCTCATAATTTCGAGCTCATTAGAATGGATTCTCCTTCATGCACTGAGGATGGCACAAAAGTTGAGCGTTGCGCTAAATGCAAGAAAACAATCACAACCCCAATCCCATCTGAAGGGCACAATTTCGTTTATAAGATTAACGGTGATGCAGGTCATGAGTATGAATGCTCAATTTGTGGTTTTAGCAAAGGCTCTGTTCCTCACAATTATCGAATAATTGAGACTGTTGAATCTTCATGCACCAAGGCGGGATATGTCGAAAAGAAGTGCAGTGATTGTGAATTCACATTCTATTCTCCGATTGAATCAAAAGGACATGTTGAAATCTATACCGACAACGGAGATGGGACTCATGATTCGGTGTGTGATAGATGTGGTGAAACATTAAAATCAAAAGAGAGCCATGTGCTTGATTATTCCCTTTTAGAAGCCACGAATAATTCAGCAGGCTATAAAGATGAGAACTGCATTTATTGTTCTTACGTAAATCACGAGGATTACCCTCACTTAGGTGACCATAGGGCTAATTACGAAAAAGGCCTTGTCTTAATCGATGATGATAACCATGGATACGAATGTGCAGTTGAAGGATGCGGCGCTTATGTTGGTGTCTCAGGCCATTCTTACATGGTTGAATATCCTATTAAGTACCCAACTGACGAAGAGGCGGGAATAATGGGATACCGTTGTCCTGATTGCCACGGTGTATTGTCATCCCCAACAGATGAATTTAATGGCGATAGAATCGATAGCCTTAATGTAAAGATCTCTTTGCCGAGAGCAGGTGATAAGATTTCAGATTTCTTTGAGGTCAATGGCGAATATCCTAACGGAGTATATGTTGAAGCTGGCGGCTATGAGATAAACGGCATTGATTTCATATTCTCTGAATCTAATGATATTTTGGATGAAGAGAGTTTTGAAAACATATCAGCTGTATTCTTCTACGTGACTTTTGACTACTTTGGTGCCGCTTATCCAATATTTAACGAGACCACCGGTGCTCCAGATACCGAGGTCACCATCAACGGAGTCAAGGCAACAAAGCCTATGAATGAACTCAGCTCTGTTTATAGTGATATCGGTGTTTTGAGCTGGTATTACGAAGTAAAAGGAGAAGCATTAACTCAATTGTTGAACCATTCCACCCATTCCTTTGAAAGCGTCTCAAATAGCGAACCGGATTGTGTGAATGATGGAGTTTTGGTTAGTGCGTGTACGGTCTGCGGATATAAAAACGTAACAACAAGCGACAAACTCGGACATGACTTTGAGTGTTGCTCAGTGGATGAAAATGAGCATTCATTTATCTGTTCAAGATGTGGAGAAGTGGAATCTAGTGCTGCCCACAACATGGAAGAAATCGATAGAAAGTCTCCATCATGCACCGAAACGGGATATGTTGTTTCAGAATGTGGAGATTGCGGTTATAAAGCTACCGAGATCTTACCGATAGAGCACGTTTCCCTTAACTGTGTTGATAACGGAGATGGAACTCATACCTTCTCTTGTTCTAATTGCGAAACAACAATCAAGAGCGAGGAGCATAACTTGGAAGACGTTATTGTGAAAGCCCCTGGTTCAGTAACCGTTGGCGAAAAGAAAGAGGTATGCAAGGACTGTGGCTTTGAAAGCGAAACGATTAGCATCCCACACAGTGGCACGCATAACATGGACAGCACCTACACTCCAATTGATGATATGAAACATGGCCATCAGTGTATTTGGGAAGGGTGCGAATTCTTCTTCGACAGCCAAAACCATCTCTTCTCCGAATACCCAATAAGTTATCCTGATGGCGATGAACCTGGCGTCATGGGACGTTATTGCAGAAAATGCGGATACGTTTCTTCCTCCGTCACCTATGAATATACAGGTGTCAAAGCCGATGAATTCAATTTATCCATCAGTCTTCCTAAAGCAGGTGAGACAATAGAAAACGGCCTTAAGGTCCTCTCTCAGGATCTTCCATTTGTCGTGAAAGTGGATAGTTTTGTTGATAAAGACGATAATTACTATGTGGCATCTCAGTATGAAGAGGCGTTAACTCAAGAGATAATTGATTCATTCGATATTCTCTATGTCTTGGTCGCCTTTGATTTCTCAAGCGGATATTATGTATCGTATGGCGGTGAGACACCGGGAGTTCCGGATATCGATGTCAATGTTAATGGCGTTAGCGCGATTAAGCCGGCTAGCGCAGGCAATCATTCTGAAAAAGCGAGCCCTCTTCCTGTTTATTACTGGATTTACACGATATCAGGTGAGACTCTCCAGCAGCTTCTTAGTAAATAATTATCAACCCCGCTAGATTATCTATCGGGGTTTTCTTACATCTATTTTATATAATAAAAAGGGTGAATTATTTAATGTCTCCACCCTGTCATTATTCGTTAAAGCTTATTGATTTCTTCAATTAAAGCCTCGTATACATCCTCATCCCTTACGTTACGGATTACTTCACCTTTTTTGAAGATGGCCCATACTCCATTGCCGCCAGCCGCACCAAGGTCAGCGTGTCTTGCTTCTCCTGGGCCATTGACTATGCATCCCATTATGGCGATTGTCTTGTTTATATGGTTGTCTTCAACGTATTGCTGAATCTTTTTTGCAAGTGGAAGGAGGTTGACCTGAGTTCTGCCACATGTTGGACAAGATATGAATGTTGGATAGTCATCTTTTAATCCCAAGTCATGAAGAAGTCGTGAAGCCGCTTTGATTTCTTCTTCTGGCTCCTCGGTCATGGATATTCTTATCGTGTCACCGATTCCCAAAAGAAGAAGAGGGGATAAACCAGCAGAAGACCTGATGAGAGAAATGTCTTTTGGTCCTGCCTCTGTGATTCCTAAATGAAGTGGATACGGGAATGTTTCCGCAGCGAGTTTGTACGCTTCAATTGTCTCAAGAGCATCCGAGCCTTTTAATGAGATAACTATGTTATGGAAATCCAAATCCTCAAGAATCTTGACGTGCTTTGCGGCTGACTCGACAAGCCACTTAGCCTTAATCTTCTCTTTTCCGAAATATATAGATTTATCAAGTGAACCGGAATTGACTCCGATTCTAATCGGGACATTGTTAGCTTTAGCGGCATCTACGACCGCCTTAACGTTTTCATTAGATCCAATATTTCCTGGATTGATGCGAATCGCATCAACACCTGATTCGATTGAAGCCAAGGCAAGCTTGTAATCTATGTGGATGTCAGCGATGAGCGGGATTGATATTCTTTTCTTAATCTCTCTAATCGCATAAGCGTCTTCCATATCGAGTACGGACACCCTCATCAGATGCGCGCCTAAAGCTGCGCACCTGTTTATCTGAGCGGAGACTTCCTCATATTTAGAGGTCTTGATTGAGCACATGCTCTGGATGAGTATTTCGCTCTTTCCGCCGATTGAAGTATTGCCTACAGCAACGTTTTTTGTCGTATTTCTTGTATTCATCGGCGATATTTTTCTAAAAATCGAAGATTATTTGTAGATAATTAAAATCGGCTGTGGTAACATTGACCACGCAAAAGAAAGAGAGTGATTTAACAATGGCTAAAGGAAAGCGCGAAAATACATCATTAAAGTGTTCTGAATGCGGAGAGAGAAATTACATCTCAACACGTAACAAAAAGACACATCCTAACAAGTTAGAGATCATGAAATATTGCTCAAGATGCAATAAGATGACCCTCCACAAGGAAGCAAAATAAGGCTCGAGCCTTATTTTTTTATTCTAGGCTATGAAAATTACGAAATTATATCCTGGCTCATATTATTGCAACTGTTATGTTGTCGGCGAAGAAGGCGAACCTTGCTTCATAATCGACCCCGGATGCAACAATAACGGCTATTTGGATAGGTATATCGCTAAACACCACGCAGGAAAGGTGCTTGGCATCTTCCTTACGCATGGACATTGGGACCATATTGGCGGTTTAGAGACACTTCAGCATAAAGCTACAGTATTTATCCATTCGGACGATTTAGAGTACTTCTGGGAGCCTGAACTCAGCTGTTCGGCTTCATTCATCAGAGGTGGGGCAACGATCGATAGCGGCTTATGGGACATCTACGAAATGTGTGATGATGATGAAATTAGCATCGGTGGTGTCATCATCGATGTAATTCACACCCCATTCCACACCGGCGGATCGGTCTGCTTATATATAAAAGAAGAGAATGTTATATTCACAGGCGACACCCTCTTTAAGCTATCTGTTGGAAGAAGCGACCTTAAAGGTGGATGCAGACGCTATATGGAGCAGTCTTTGATGAAACTCAAGGAACTGCCACCAGAAACGAAGGTTTATCCTGGCCACGATAGGGATACGACCATCGGCAATGAACTAATGTTCAATTCGTATTTGAAATAGATTGAATACCCGGGAAAATAGGGTATTCTTTTTTGTCATAAATGGAGGTGACCATATGAAGAATAGAAAATACATGATGATAGTAAGCGCATTAAGCGTCTTGACTCTAGTTTCATGCAGCACGGAATTCTCTTTCCCTTCCGTATCGATTCCGGAAATCACTCATAGCAGTGAAACTACAGAGAGCGAGACAACATCAGAAAGCGAAACGTCTGAATCTTCCAAAGAGGAATCTTCTAAAGAAGGCACCTCATCTATCAAAACGTCATCTTCGTCCTTTGACATCGTTGCAGGTGGACCTGGAGAAGGATTCGTAACTGGTCCTCTTAAATACAAGATTGACTCATTCACGAACGCATATACCCCAAATGAAGGCCACGTTAATGTTTTGGTTGTTCCTCTTGATTTGAGTTCATTATCGGGAGCGGGAAGCTACACGTTCGACTCATGGACTGAATCCGCTATCGATTTCATTAATACCCAGTATTTCGGAACCGGCGATGTTGGCGCTCCAGTAGGCCATGGTTATCCAAGCTCATATAAGTATTGGACATTCAAGGACTATTTCGAAAAGACAAGCAACGGCAAAGTGACAATCGAAGGAGAAGTGCTTCCTGTTTATAAGGCTAAGAGTGCTGGGATTAGCACAATCAATTCGACCATAACCGACTTGCATAAAGTGTTTAGGATGGCCTTAAGAGATTTGCAGGATAACAACCCAGAGAAAGATTGGGCTAAATTTGATTTAAATGGTGATGGCGTCTTTGACGCAGCCCATTTCATCTCCAATTTCCACGGCGCTACTTGGGGTCAGAATCTTTGGCCTCATCAGTCACAGACTGGAGACACCCATGACACAGGTCGTATTGCGGTAAACAACTATTCGCTATCTTCAATCGAGAAGTTCGAAAACGCTCAGACATGCACCCATGAACAAGGACATATGTTCGGGCTTGACGATTATTATGATTATTCGCCTGCTCCAGAAGGCAAAACAACATACGATTTTATCGGGCAATGGGACATGCAGTACAGCAACTGGTTTGATTGGAATTCTTACTCAAAACTCGTTACTGGTTGGGCTAATCCAACAGTCATAACTGGCGATAAAGACAGCGTAACCGTCTCATTAAGAGACGCAGCTACATCAGGTGACTGTTTGCTCGTTCCTGCAAATTATTCAAAATTCAATAACTCTCCTTTTGATGAATATTTCCTTTTCGAACTATTCTCACCTAAAGGATATAACGAGATGCCTTGGCAATTGTTCAAAAGTTATGGCGACCTCGGTTATTGTGGCGTTAGAGCTTACCACGTCTACGGAAAACAGACTGGCCAGACATATGACGGTTGGGGTCATGCAGATGGGCCATTTAAAGAAGATGGAACCCCGTATGATGATTACTTCACATTGAATTCTGTCGCATGCAACTCTGCGAACTATGCCGATTATAATGGCTCCGAACGATATAAGGACTATCCTTTGCTTTCTCTCTTGTCTAGAAAAGACTGCTCAAAATACTTGAAGAGAAATGACACCACCTTAAGTTCCGAAGACCTTTGGAAAGCAGGGGACACATTCACTTGGGATAAGGCAAAGACCGGACTCATCAAAGATGGAATTGCTTCTACAACGATGGTGGACGGAGAAACGTTCCCATATGAGATCCATTTTGATTCGATGACGAAAGACTTGATGACCGTCACAGTCACAAGGAAATAAATTCATATAATGAAACGCTTCAGATGACCTGAGGCGCTTCTTTTTTACCAAATATAATAATTTGGTGGCAAGCAAGTCTTTATCGATATAAAATATCAGCCGTGCGGGTTGCATAACCCATATTTTCAAAGGAGAACCCAAATGAACGTTACAGAATTACGCCCAGGCAACTATTTCGAAGATGAAAATTGCTTGTATCAGGTCCTCGATATCCTTCTCAACAAAACGGCAATGAGAAAGATGGTCGCAAAGGTCAAAGTCAAAAATGTTAGAACAGGTGCAGTTACAGAAATCGCACGTAACTCAGGTTATGATGTTGAGCTCGTCTCAGTCACAAAATCACCTATGCAGTACCTCTATGATGGCGGTGAGACATTAGTCTTCATGGATCCAAAGTCATATGAGCAGGTCGAACTTCCAAAGAACACACTCGAGAACGAGATTCCATACCTCGCACCAAACGGCGAAGTTACCATCATCACTTATGAAGATGAAGTCCTCGGAGTCGTCCTCCCATCAAAGGTCGCTCTTGAAGTCATCGATTGCGAACCAGGCGTCCGTGGTGACACAATCACAAATGGCGGATCAAAGGATGCAGTCTTAGAGACTGGTCTAAAAGTCAGAATCCCATTATTCATCGATAAAGGCGAGAAGGTCTATATCGACACAGCAACTGGCAAATACGATAAGAGAGCTTAAGAAAGATGCCAAATTTACAGCCTTGGGCATTTGCCCTCTATCTCATTCTTGTTCTTATTGTTGGTGCTGTCGCAGGTTTCTTCGGAGCTAGAGCATTCTTCAAATATGAACTTAAGAAGAATCCACCAGTTAATGAGAAGATGATCCGTGCCATGTTCCAGCAGATGGGTAGAAAACCATCTGAAGCTCAGGTTAGAGCTGTCTTAAAGAGCATGGAGAAAAATAGATAAACCCTTAACAAATTAGAGCCTGAATCAAGGCTCTTTTTTCTTTGTCATTTTCAGATATTTAAACAATGCTGCTTTAAGCTGTTCATGAGTGATGGTGAATGTTCTCAAAATGATTGTTCTTGCATTCATTTAAGACAGGATGTTTATGGTGTCTTGCAATCACATCTCTTTTGACATCCGAAACGGGCAGGGGAATGTGGTTATGGATGATTAGTAGTTTTGTAAAATGCGACTTTTAAAAATTTCCCACTTTTTAACAAATAATAAAGAAAAACCACATATCATCGAAGAAATGTGGTTATGATCTCATTACTATAAAACTACTAATTTTTAGGAGTCCAACTAAGTGGCTTCTCTTCTCCAGCCCTAAGTCTAGCGATGTTTTGAGAGTGGCGAATGATGAGGATTACGGCCATAACTGTTGTGACAATCGCGGCCCACCAACCGAAGAAATAGATGGATGAGAAGTGACCGAATGTGTAATTGAGGATGGCCATGTTTCCGGAACCGCCTAGAACCTGGATAAGGATAGCCATAACCCATTGGAATACCGTCATTATAATCGCGGTTAACATGCTTGCGATGGACATTATCTTTTTTGGAAGGAAAATAGAGAAGAATACAGCGAGCCCGATGCCAAAACTTAACCAGCTTGTTGATGCGAGGCTCCCCGCGAAACACGATACGGCCTTTCCGCCTTTGAATCCTTTTAGGAAGATTGACCAGCAGTGGCCGATGACCGTGAACAATACGCCTGCCCACGGAATAATTGCACCAGCGAACCAAAGCTCAGATAAGTTGAACAATCCAGTCGGAATAACAATGCCCCAGACAAGCCAGAAAGTGATTCCTGTCTTCAACATGTCTAAGATGATGACTGAGTAACCGGCTTTCTTTCCGAACACGCGTCCACAGTTTGTTCCGCCTGAGTTATGAGAGCCGTAATCTCTAGGGTCTTTACCATAGAAAACCTTTCCAATAACGACACCGGAAGGAATGCTTCCGATCAAATATCCTATGATGATGGCGCCTAAGATGAGCAATAAATTGAGTACTATTGGGTTCATATTTTCGTCTTTCTTTTAACTATTATAAATAATAGGTGGCAATTTTTTCCTTCATTTTGCTATAATGGGGACGATTGCAAAGAGCATTGTACTATTATGGAAGAAATCTTGGAAGAAAAGAAAAAAGGCAACAATGTTGCCGAGAAGCCTGTGGAAGACGACTATACAGGTGGAGACATCGAGATTCTCTCAGGACTTCAGGGTGTTAGAAAACGTCCTGGTATGTATATCGGTTCGACTAATTTAACCGGTTTACATCACTTGGTTTGGGAGATTTTAGATAACGCAGTCGACGAGGCCGTTAACGGATTCGGCAATAAAATAACCGTTACTTTATGGAAAGATGGCTCGGTTTCGGTCGAAGACGAAGGCCGTGGTATCCCGGTTGACGTTATGCCTTCAACAGGCAAGCCGGCAGTAGAAACCATTTACACCGTTCTTCATTCTGGTGGTAAGTTCAACTCGAACGTTTATCAGACATCAGGTGGTCTTCACGGTGTTGGCACTACAGTCACTAATGCGTTAAGCGAATGGTGTGAAGTCAAAATCAACAAAGGTGGATTCTCGCATTTCATCCGTTTCGCCAACGGAGGTCTTTTAGATAAACCTCTAGAGGTTATCGGAAAAACCAACAAGCATGGTACAACATGCCGTTTTAAACCTGACCCAAAAATCTTCCCAAATACAAAATTCAGCTATGACACGATCGCCAATAGATTAGAAGAGAGATCGTATTTATGCACCGGAATTCACTTTATCCTCAAGGATGAGGCAACCGGAAACACCAATGAGTACTATTGCGAGCATGGATTAAAAGAATATGTCGTCGCAATGAATAAGAACAAAACACCAATCGGTGATGTTATCGATTTTGAAGATGATGTAAACGGCATTAAAGTCGAAATCGCTATGCAGTGGTGTTTCAAGGACTATAAGGAAACGATCCTTTCATACGCTAACGAAGTTAGAACAACTGACGGTGGTACACATGAGCAGGGATTCAAGACATCTTTAACAAAGACATTGAACGATTGGGCAACCAACAACGGTCTTCAGAAGAACGGACAAACAATCGCCGGCGAAGACATTAGAGAAGGATTAACGGTCGTCATCTCTCTTAAGATTCCAGAAGGAAAACTTGAGTTTGAAGGACAGACCAAAGGAAAACTTGGTTCACCTGATGCGCTTCCAGCAGTTGCGTCTGTTGTCGCCAAGTCATTCACGTATTTCTTAAATGAGCACAACGCATTCGCTATCGACCTCATTAAGAAGTGCTCTGAAGCCCGCGATGCTCGTGAAGCTGCTCGTAAAGCTAAGGAAGTCGCTCGTGGAACAAAGAAAAAGACTAACAACGATTTCATGATCAGCGACAAGCTCGCTTCAGCTCAGTCCAAAGACTATAAGGAGAACGAACTCTTCATCGTTGAGGGTGACTCTGCAGGCGGCTCCGCTAAGACAGGTAGAGATAGACTCCATCAGGCCATCTTGCCATTAAGAGGTAAACCACTTAACACTGAGAACGTTTCAATTCAGAAAATCTCAGAAAACTTAGAGTTCTCAACCCTCATCAACACGATTGGTGCTGGAGTTGGACAGGACTTCAACATCGAAGATTCAAAATACGGCAAGATCATTATCATGACCGATGCTGATGACGATGGAAGCCACATCCAGGCGTTGCTTTTGACATTCTTCTATAACTTTATGAAGCCGTTAATCGATGCCGGAATGGTTTATATCGCTCAGCCACCTCTTTATAGAGTTTATAAAAAGAGCGATCCATCAAAGCACGTTTATTGCTGGAACGATGATGAACTCGCAAAGGCAAAAGACAAGATTGGTGCCGGCTATGGCATCAACCGCTACAAAGGTCTTGGCGAGATGAACGCTGACCAGTTGGCGGAAACAACAATGAACAAGAAAACACGTCAGTTACTTCAGGTCGTTATCAATAACCCAATCATCGTTGAGAAGAAAATCTCTACGTTGATGGGCGCCGATTCCGAACCAAGATGGCAGTGGATTCAAGAAAACGTCTCATTCGACACAATCGAAGACGACTATACAAACGAGATGAGAGGTAAGAAGAATGGCTAAAAAGAAAATTGAAGCAGCACCAAAACCTGTCATCAAAGAGAATATTTCTCCAACAACATTAGATGACTTAATGGGAGATAGATTCGGCCAGTACGCAAAAGAAGTTATCCAAGACCGTGCTATCCCTGATGCAAGAGACGGATTGAAACCAGTTCAACGCCGTATCATTTTCGATATGTGGAACACAGGCAACACAATCGAGAAACCTACCAAGAAATGCGCGCACATCGTCGGCGACGTCATGGGTAAATATCACCCACACGGCGACTCATCAATCTATGAAGCGCTTGTCAACATGTCCAAGAAATGGGCATACAGAATGCCTTTGATCGACTTCCAGGGTAACAACGGCTCTATCGATGGCGATAGCGCAGCCGCTTATCGTTATACAGAAGCAAGATTATCCGCATTATCTGGAGAACTCGTTCGCGACATCGATAAAGAGTCTGTCGACATGACTCTTACATTCGACGACACAGAATGGGAGCCAACAGTATTACCTGCAAGATTCCCTAACTTGTTAGTCAACGGTTCTGAAGGTATCGCAGTCGGTATCTCTACGAACATCCCTCCTCACAATTTGAGCGAAGTCGTTAAAACTGTTGTTTATAGAATTAAACACCCAGAATGCTCAATTGAAGATTTGATGAAATATCTTCCGGGACCAGATTTCCCAACAGGCGGTATCATCTATTCAGGCGATGGACTTAAAGACATCTACCTAAAGGGCGCTGGAAAGGTTAAAAACGGCTCCAAATGTGAATGCACAGAAGCTGAAGACGGCACGAAGCAGATCGTCATCACCGAAATTCCTTATAGAGTCAATAAATCTGACCTCGTCAAGGAAATCGATAAGATTAGACATGACAAGATAATTCCTGGCATCGTTGAAGTAAGAGACGAATCTGATAAACACGGCTTAAGAATCGCGATTGATTTAAGAGATGATGTCAATCCAGAAGCAATCCTTAAATACTTGCTCAATAAGACCAAGATGGTTGTCTCCTATAGCGCACACATGGTCGCTATCATCGATAATCGTCCATATGTCATGAACCTCGCCGATTACTGCGATTGCTACATCCAGCATCAGTTAGAAGTCGTTTCAAGACGTACGACATTCGTTCTCAACAAAGATAGAGCAAGACTTTCAATAGTTGATGGTCTTATAAAAGCGGTATCCATCTTAGATGATGTCATCCGCATCATTAGACATTCTGAAGACAAGGCAGACGCTAAACGTAACCTCATCGCTCAATACAATTTCGGTATTGATCAGGCTGAGGCCATCCTTAACATGCCTTTATACAAACTTTCTCACACCGATATGCTCACCCTTGAAGATGAGAAGATGCGTTTAGAGAACGAAATCTCCGAACTCAACTTAATTCTTTCATCCCAAGAGAAGAGAGAAGACACAATCATCAAAGACCTTAACGAGATTGTTAAGAAGTACGGCGATAAGAGAAAGACCGAAATTAGAGAAGAGACGGCTGTAGCGACAATCGATCAGCGTTCTCTCATCATACCTGAAGATGTTCGCGTCGTCGTAACACGTGAATGCTACATCAAGAGAAGCTCCATCAAGTCATGGAGAAGCTCAGGCGGTAACAAAGACGCTAAACCAGGACTTAAAGAAGGAGACTCTTTCGTCTTCAACGCAAAAGTCCAGACAATCGATCATCTTTTATGCTTCACAAATAAAGGTAATTACCTTTTGTTAGCGGTTAATCAGCTAAAGGACGGCAAATGGCTCGATGAAGGCTACCACGTAAACGGCCTTGTTCCAGTCTCGCCTGGCGAGCGCATCGTCAATGCATTCGTCGTTGCTGATAATGACTTCAGAGAAGATTTAACAGTCCTCTTTGCAACCAAGAAAGGCTCCATCAAGAGAGTCCTCTTATCGGCGTTGCCAACCGCTAGACGCTCTAAGCCGCTATCCGCGATCAAAATCAACAACGATGAAGTTGTGGGCGTTGTCGTCGGCAGCGGTAACTCAGACTTATTCGTCGCATCCGTCGATGGACAGGCCGTCTTCTACAACGAAAATGCAGTCGCGGTCACAAACCCTAAGACAGGCGGTATGAAGATTGGCTCGTTCAAAGGCAAAGAGATTGCAGGCATCTTGAGCTTCAACCCTGATGAGAAAGATCGAAAGATACTCTTCATCACCGATAGAGGCCACACCCGAGTATTTGACCTTAAGAACATCGAGAAGACAGGTCGAGTCGCAAAGACAACAACCATCTTCAATTGCTTCCAGAAAGAACCTCATAAGTTAGTCTTTATCGACAAGGCTTCAGGTAAGGAAGCTCCATATACCTATAACACCGTTCTCCATAACGACCAGGTGAAAGAAGTCACATTCCATGACTTCTATCTCACTCCTATGGAGAAATACGCCAAGAGACCGGAGACATTCCCGGCTAGAGATAGAATTCTCTATATCTCAAACGAAGGCACACTCATCATAGACAAGAACACTCCGCACTTCGATCCAGAAATCCCATCAGTTGCCGATAAAGCAGCTTTAGATAAGGCAAAGGCGGCTGAAGAGACCCCGGTTGAAGAGTTCGAGCAGATTTCATTATTCGATGATGAAATGGGCGGAAAGAGAAAAGGATGAGGAAGATCTTCATCCCAACCTACCAAATAAAGACGATATACGACCTTGAGCCATCTAGGTTAAAAGAACTGGGCATCGAGGTTGTCTTATCGGATTTAGATAACACCCTTGCTTCTTTTAGATGTAAGGATGCGGAAGAAAAGACCATTGCCTTAGTTAACAAACTAAAGGACAACGGCATCGCTTTCTATATAGCGAGCAACAACACTTCGAAAAGAGTTCAGCGATTCGCCTCGACTTTGGGCATAAAAGCCTTGTCTGGGCTTCGCAAACCTCTATCAAGAAGGCTTAAGCGTCTGCTTGATGTAGAAGGCTTAGACAAGAGCAAAACCGTTCTTGTTGGCGATCAGATCATGACTGATGTCATCGCGGGTAATGGCGCGGGCATCAGAACCATCCTGACCGAGAAACTCGTTCCAGAGGATCCTCCGTGGACGAAGTTCAATAGAATTTTTGAAAAAGGCAAGAGGAAGGCCATCAATAAGAAAGGCCTCAGCCAAAAACTTTAAGAAAGGAGTCTTATATGAGCTCAATTATTACGACGACAGTTTGCCGTTGCTCTAGATGCGGCGGAATTCTCCAAACCATAAACAAAGACGGCGAACACTACATTGACCCAAAAGTGTTGAAGACGAAATCGTTAAACGACATCGTATTCTGTGACGACTGTTATAAGGCTTCGCATTATTCTCCATCCCCAAACTCCGTTCATGCCTCAAAGGATTTGATCAAGATTCTTAAAGACGCCAGAGCAACGGATGCTTTAATCGTTTATTTCATCGACACATTCTCATTTGAGGACTCAATTCCTCTTGAAGTTGCCGATATCATCGAACATCAGAACATCCTCATAGTCGCTAAAGAACACAAGAATAGATTCTTGAAATCCAACAAAATCGACAAGGAAGGCTATATTTCGCATCAGTTTAGAACATATAGAATCAGAGTCACAAACGACGATGTCTTCATGTGCGACTTCTCAAACGAATCAATGAAGCTTCTCAAAGACAGAATCAATGATAAGAGAGCAAGACACGACGTTTATCTCATCGGCAGCGAGAACTCACCTCTTGAGACGTTCGGAAGAAAATTCTTGGCCGACTATGTCAACATGTCGACAAGAACCGTCGTCACCAAGAAATACAAAGGCACAGAAATGGAGGTTGTTAGAATCCCTCTTGATTCAACATCCAGCATGTATCAGACGGAGCCGTTCGTAGAGACAAACTCCTTTATTTCGCTTGGAGATGACACTTTTAAGAAAATCATCACGCCTCATATTGACTTCAAGGCCAGAAGAAAACACCTATCTAAGGGTTCCGCCGTATTCTTAGGCGGATTGTGCCGCATTGACTTAATCGATGGCAAAGGCATGGATATAGATGTTTATTGCGCTGAGAAAGTCGATGTCGACATCAAAGGCGGTAAGCATATTGATAAACACTTCTTCGAGAAGATTAGAAAGAAACAGATTAGACCAACCCTTCCTGAAATCGAGGGACTTAAGGACTTTGACGTCTTTGACGTTCATATCGACAAAGAAGGCATGAGAGACATCGGAATCTCCGGCCTGGGATGGATTTCTTTTAAAGGAAACAATCAAACGTTCCGCATCTATGTCTATAGAGGCATCGGAGTGTATGGAACTAGAGCAAAGGTAAATAGAAATGCTAACACCAAAAAATAGAGCAACATTGAAGAGTCTCGCTAATGGGCTAAACCCAACGGTCATCCTTGGCAAAGGCGAACTCAAAGAGACAACAATTGAAGCGATCAACAACGGACTTGAGGCTCACGAACTCATCAAAATCCGTATTTTAAACACACAGGGCGAAGAGACAAAAGATCTTGCAGCTGAGATAACTAAGCTAACAAAGTCCGAACTCGTCGCCATCATCGGAAGAACAATTTTGTTGTTCAAGAGAAATAACAGACACCCAAAGATTGTTTTATGAGACCATTAGTCATCTTTGGTGGATCATTTGACCCTATCCACAACGGACATTTGCGAATCGCTAAAACCGCATCGGAGAAATATGACGCTGATGTCGTTTTCGTATTGGCTAAGACACCGCGTTGGAAAACGGTTAATGAATCCGAGGAAGATAGACTGAACATGCTGTCCCTAGCAATTGCTGAATCTTGCAACGAAAGATTCTCTATCTCAAGGACTGAACTTGATAGAGAAGGCGATTTCTCGTATTCAATAGATACGGTTAAAGAATTCTATGAGAAATACCCTGGAAGGAAAATCTACTTCCTTATTGGCGCAGACCAAGTCAACCAATTTGATAAATGGCGTTCAAGCGACGAAATAGCGTCTCTAGCGACCGTCATCTTCTCAAACAGGCCAGGCTTCGATATAAATGAAGAGAACGTCAGAAACTTCCATATGGAATCGCTTAACTTCCTTGAATCAGGATCTGTGTCTTCTACGCGCGTGCGCGGTCTTAATTTTATGGATATACCTGTCAGCGTGTATTCATACATCATCGATAAACATCTCTATTTCGTAAAAGAACTTGAGAAACACATAAAGCCAAAGAGGCTTAAACACTCTGAATCCGTTGCGATGGTCGCTTATAACATCGCAAAGCAGATATCAATCGAGATGGGCGAGAAAGCCTTAATTACCGGATTGCTCCATGACCTCGGCAAATCGACTAGCGAGGATGAGGCTAGAGCCATCATGGAAGAGTATTTCCCTAGATATAAAGACTATCCTGAATACGCGTTACATCAATGGGTTGGTCGTCATATGGCTGAAAAGATATTCGGCGTGACTGATGAAGAAGTCTTAGATGCAATTGAATATCATTGCACCGGGCGCGCAGAGATGTCGCCTCTAGAAAAGATAATATACGCCGCAGATAAGATTGAGCCGCTGCGTGGCTATGACTCTAGCGACATGATTAGAGCATGCGAAAAAGATTATGAATCTGGATTCCTTTACGTCCTAAAAGAGAATATGAAATTCTTAGATGATAAACCACTAGGAACACAGAATGAATTGACAACAAATTGTAAAAGATATTATTTAGGAGAATAACATGGCATACCCAAGAGAAGTAAACTTAGCAAAGAAATTATTAGTCGAGAAAGGCGCAGAGGAAGTTGAGGTTATCAACGTTTCTAGCATCACGCCATTCGCTGATTATTATGTGATCGCGACATGCCCAAGCGAAAGAGCACTTGGTGGTTTCTCGGATGCTTTAGATGAAGAATACGCAAAAGCTGGATTCGAAGTTAAGTCGATTACAGGCACGCCAGAGTCACAGTGGGTGATAGTTGATGAAGGTGATGTAATTATTCATTTATTCACCGAATACAAGAGAAGAGAGATTGACTTAGCTGCAGTGGTAGCTCACTCAGAAAGCAAAGCAACTCGTTAGTAGTTTCAAGTTTGACACCAGCCACTTCTGGTGTTTTTCTTTCTATATACCTTGATACGCATAATGTCCATTATGTTAACCAAACAATATAAAAAGCGTGTTATTATCTATATTCTTATTGCTTGGAATTTCATTATCAACATAGGTTTCCCACACAAAAACAACGTTTTCCACACATATAAATCTAAAACTAAAAAACTACTAATTTTTAATAATGAGTCTTTTTTTGATTTTTAAGAACATATCTCTTACATATTGAGCGTGAAGAGATAATCAACTCCGATTTCTCCCTTTGTCTTATGTTCGATGCGCGATAATTTTGTCTCATTTCTTTGATTTGCCTTACAGCCTATCCCACTGGCTGCTTTTTATTTTGTCTCTTTTTAGCAAACCATGAGAGATGGGTGGCTTATTTAAATTGAGTTGTGTTTATGCGAGTTGTCTCTTTGATTGTCCCTTATCCAGAATGCCTATCCACTGCTTTCCGCTATTTCTATCAGTTTCTTACAGGAACTAAGCTTGTATTGGAACTGCTTTATTTACTTTATAATGTTTTCATTGAAATTACTATTCATAAATTGACAAACAATGATTTAATTAGTTTTATGAATTTTCACAGCCTTTAGATTACGTGTTATGAACACAACAATAATTGTTATTAAACTTGAAGGATTATTTATGTTCTTTTGTGTTGAAGACAATGAAGAAATGATATCAATGAATTGGTAAGAAACGGTGTTGAGTTTGTTTTTCTCCTGGAGGAATATGCAAGAGAGTTTGGGTTATACGAGTTAAATCCATAAAGAAAAAGGTTATTGGCATTTCTCCAATAACCCTTTTGCTATTCGTTGATCTCTTTGATAACGGAGCCGATGAGATGTTTTTCCTTCTCAAGTCCGAAGTTATCAAGAATTGTCGCTCCGATATCTCCGAAGCTTGCTCCCTCTTCAAGATACTTTCCGTTTTTGATTGATGGTGAGTAAACGAGGAATGGAACCTTTTCTCTAGTGTGGTCACTTCCCTTATAAGTCGGATCGTTTCCGTGGTCGGCGGTAACCATGAGAACATCATCTTCCCTCATGACTTTGATAAGTTCGCCGAGTCTTGCATCGAACTCCTCTAACGCCTTTGCGTAACCTTGAGGATTTCTTCTGTGTCCGTACTCAGAGTCAAACTCGACTAAGTTAACGAAGCATAATCCCGTCCACTCGTCATTTTTAACCTGCTCGATTGTCTTATCCATGCCATCCATATTGGAGACTGTTTTAACGGTCTTGGTGACTCCTGCACCGTTGAAGATGTCGGAAATCTTGCCGACGCATGAAGTCATGTATCCATTGTCTTTCAAGATATCCATATCCGTTTTTACGGATGGAGATAATGCGTAATCGTGCCTATTAGGAGTTCTCTTAAATGAGTTCTTGTCCTCGCCAACGAATGGTCTAGCAATGATTCTTCCTAAATACCATTCAGGCTTCATACAGATTTCTCTAGCTATCTCGCAGCACCTATAGAGCTCTTTGACTCCTGTTGTTTCTTCGTGAGCGGCGATCTGGAGGACTGAATCCGCTGAGGTGTAGACGATAAGAGAATTGTCTCTTTTCTGTTCTTCTCCAAGCTGGACAAGAATCTCAGTTCCGCTAGATGCATAGTTACCAATTAGTTTGTGGCCAGTCTGCGCTTCAAGTTCATCCATAAGTTACTTAGGGAAACCGGTGTCGGTGAAGGTGACGAAAGGCTTAGTTGTGTATACGCCCATCATCTCCCAGTGGCCAGTCATGGTGTCTTTGCCGTTTGACATCTCACGCAATCTCATAGAGAAAGCGTTTGGATGGTCGTGAATCGCTTTGACTCCTGGAATATCGGCGAGTTCGCCGATACCCATCGATTCCATTACGGGAACATTTAGTCCACCGACAGCTTCCGCTGTGTGAACCCATGTATTTGTGCCTACATCATCAAAAAGAGCTGCATCAGGTTCTTCTCCGATGCCTGCTGAATCCGCAACGATGAGGAATACTCTTTTGTATTTCTTATAATTCATAAAATAACCCTGCGTTATTTATAACGCCCTATATTCTAGTCTATTTCTTTCTCATTAACAAATCATAAGCACTTGTAATGCGATTTGTTGAAACTTCTGTATATATTTGCGTGGTTGCGAGGTTTGTGTGACCAAGCATTTCCTGAACCGCCCTAATCTCCGCCCCTCTTTCTAATAGATGCGTCGCAAAACAATGCCTTAATGTGTGAGGAGAAATCTCGGCGTCAATTCCTGCCATTGCGGCATATTTCTTAACTTGCTTGAAAAAGTATTGGCGGGAAATAGGATTGCCTTCTCTGTTCAAGAAGACATACTTTGTATCTCTTCCCGGATTTCTTCTTCTCACCAAATGGACATAGTTACCTAGGTATTGGAGGGAGAAATCGGATACTGGCACGCTTCTTTGCTTATTTCCTTTGCCTATGATGGTAATCAGTTTGGACTGAAAATTAACCTCATTCATTTTGAGCTCGCATAATTCGGATACACGCAATCCTGTAGCGTACATGATTTCAAGCATGGCTCTATCTCTGGTTCCTGAATCGGTTTGGATATCAGGCATCTCTAACAGAGTCTCAACTTCTTCAGCCGTTATGACAACGGGAAGTCTCTTTGGCATCTTAGGCGTATCTATCTTCTTTATTTCTTCTTCAATGTAGCCTTCACTTGATAAAAAAGTGTAGAAACTGCGAATTACACTGATGCGTCTAAGGATGGTTGAAGTAGATAAGCCCATTCCATCCGCATATTTGATGTAG
>JAKSVF010000022.1 GCA_024408235.1 Bacilli bacterium | reverse complement strand
TCCTTCACCAGTCTTTGCAGAAACTTTAATAATCTTGGCAAAAGGATTTAAATTATGGATTCGCTCTTCGGCTTTCTCAAAGTCGAAATCAAAATATCCAATTGTATCTATTTTCGTCAGGATGACGAGCGAGCATATCGTGAACATCAATGGATATTTAAGAGGCTTGTCATCACCTTCTGGAACTGACAAAAGCATTATGTTCTCATGAGCACCGGTGTCGAATTCAGCTGGGCAAACGAGATTACCAATGTTTTCGAGGATTAATAAGTCCAGATTCTCTATTCCGTACTCTTTTATTGCAATCGATGTCATCTCAGCGTCGATGTGACAAAGACCTCCGTTATGGATTTGCATCGTTCTAATCCCCGTCTTGTCCTGAACTTTCTGCGCATCAACACTCGATTCGATATCTACATCCATTTCTCCGATTGATAATTCATCTTTCAATGAGTTGATGAGTGCGGATAAAAGGGTTGTCTTTCCACTGCCAGGAGAAGACATGACATTAACCATGAAGGTTCCATTTTCTTTGAGGAGCTTTCTTGTCTCATCCGCGATCTGGTCATTATGGGAAAAGATATTTTCTTTTACTTCGATTACCCTAACTTCTTTAGCCATTGTTCCACTCCTCAATAAGGCCGATCAAATACTCAGCAAGTTCATTAACGCCTTCGCCAGTTTTAGCAGAGATAAAGAACGCTTTAATGTTAGGATTGCATCTTTTTGCGTATCCAATGACCTTCTCTTTATCAAAATCAAATACAGGCAAGGTATCAATCTTATTGACGACTAAAATGTCGGATTCTTTATACATTAGAGGGTATTTGAGGGGTTTATCATCACCTTCAGGGACCGAAAGAATGGTCATATTCACTGCAGAACCTGTATCGAATTCAGCTGGACAGACGAGATTTCCGATATTCTCAAGTACAACGAAATCGAGGTCATCACGATTGAATTCACGCAATCCTTGCCTAGTCATATCGGCATCTAAATGACACATCCCGCCGGTGTGAATTTGGATTGATGGAACACCGTTTGCAATCATTGTTTTAGCGTCTACGTCTGAGTCGATATCCGCTTCCATGACGCCCCATTTGATGCGGTTTGCAAAAGCCTTGTTCAATGCTAAAAGAGTGGTTGTTTTACCGCTGCCCGGAGATGACATCAAATTCATCAGGCAAACCTTCTTGCCCTTGAGTTCCGTTCTTAAAACATCCGCGTCTTTATTGTTGTCTTCGCAGATGGATTCTTTAACTTCAATTATCTTAACTAGATTCTCATTCATCGCTTGAATTATACACTATTTAGATATTCTCAAGAATGTCGGCGATGCATTTGGTCAATTCATCGACAACTTTATCGTATCTATCACTATACCAAGGGTCCTCTATTTCATATATTCCGGGAGAATAAAAGAAAACAGGCTTGCACTTGTTATCTTTGTCTTTAACAAGATATGAAAGGATTCTTCTATTAGAACCATCCATATAGAAAAGATGATCACATTCATCTAAATCTTTCTGAGTTAAGCGTCTAGCCGAGTGGGGAATCATTGGTATTCCACGTCTCATCAATGTTCTCTCCATTGGAGGATAGATATCATTTCCGATTTCTTCGTTTGATAAAGCCATAGATGTGACTGAAAAGACGTCTTCTAATCCCCTTTTCTTGATCTCCTGACGGAATATCATCTCAGCTGCTGGAGAGCGGCAGATTGAACCATGGCACACAAATATGATCTTCTTCATAAACACCTCATATTAGAGCAAAAACGCCACTAAACACGCAATAAAAAGACATAATTCAGCGAAACTATTACAGATTTGTTCTATCCAATTAGCCTTTTTATCACTGCTATCAAGCTTGATTGAACACACAACCATTGCGGCCATGCCAATCAAAGTTAAAGCGTAAAACACAATTGAAATAGGATTTGCGAACTTAGCTAATATATCAGCCTCCTTCGCTATGATAGACCAGGCAACAAAACCTGCTATTGCAAGCAACATGCCAATCGGCAAAGCGATTCGCATTTGAACATACATCCACCAAATATTCTTTTTCTTAATGGCAACGATGATTTTCCAAATGACTTTAATGAGACCCGATACAAAGGCGATTAAGCCGCCTAAGATAATCATCAATTCTTTTGTTAGGAAGAAAGCAAATAAGCAAGCAAGGCCAAAGAAGAAGACTGGTAACGCATCCACTAGAGCAAGCCCTATTGTGAAATCCTCAGGTATTGTGTCTTTTGTCATCTTCGTCTTATTCATTCAAATGTCCTCGTTGATAAGTCGTTCATCTATCAACGATAGTGTACACATTTTCGTAGTTGAAGAAAAAGCCTTTTGCTTTATGGATTGCAAATGAAGATTTTTCTTAAAGAAAATGTTATCCTATTGCCATTGAGGAATATAGTTATGATTCTTGATCAAATCGATGCAGAAGTATTAGCGTTAGCAGAACAGTCCGATAAGGACTTAAAGGAATATTACGACAGGATTGATAAGGTTTGCATGGCAAATTCAAACCGCATCCTTTCCGCTTTCATTGAAAATAGGGTTTCCTATTCGGATTTCTCCGATATCAACGGATATGGCAACTACGACACAGGACGCGATAAATTGGAGAGGATATTCGCTACCATTTTAGGATGTGAGGATGCGCTTGTTCGCACTCAGATCATGAGCGGAACTAATGCGTTATATCTAACGTTCACCGCTCTTTTAAAACATGGTGACACGATGATTTCGTTATCAGGCAAGCCTTATGATTCTTTGCAAGAAATGGTTGGAATCATTGGAGAATCTAGTCAGTCATTAAAAGCATACGGCGTTAAGTATGAGCAGATTGATTTAGTCGATAATAAATTTGATTTAGATGCAATCGTTAAGCGATTAGCAAAGAAAGATGTTAAGCTGGTTGAGATTCAGCGTTCAAGAGGATACTCATCTAGAAAATCTTTGACCATCGATCAAATCGAGGAAGTCATTAAGGCGATCAGAAGCGTTAACGATGAAGTCATCATTATGGTCGATAACTGCTATGGCGAACTAGTTGAAACTAGAGAACCAGGACATGTTGGCGCTGATGTCGTCGTCGGTTCTTTAATGAAAAACCTCGGAGGAGGCGTTGCTTCTAGCGGCGGCTACATTGCTGGCAAGGAAAAGTATATCCATATGATCGCTGAGAGATTAACGGCCCCTGGGATCGCAAAAGATTTAGGCGCAAACTTCAATCAAAACAATTCTTTCTTCAAGGGAATCTATATGGCTCCAAGCGCAGTAAGAAGCGCTCTAAAAACCGCTGTTTTCACATCATATATGCTAGAAAAGCTCGGATTTGAAGGAATTTCTCCAACATACGATGAGATTCGTACAGATATCATCCAGACAATAACGCTAAAGACAAAAGAGAATTTGGTTAAGTTCACACAGGGCATTCAATCCGCTTCTCCAGTTGATTCATATGTCTATGTTATGCCTGCCCCAATGCCTGGATACCCTTTCGATGAGGTTATGGCATCAGGTTCATTTACACAAGGCTCCACGATCGAGTTGTCCGCAGATGCACCGGTTGTCGAACCATATACTTTATACATGCAAGGCGGATTGACTCCAGAGTATGGAAAACTCGGGATCATGCTCGCATTAAGCAAAATGAAAAAAGAGGGCTAAGCTCCGGCTTGCCCTCCATCGATTCTGATTATTGAATTGTTGATATAACTCGCATCATCACTTGCTAGGAATTTAACTAGCTTTGCTACTTCTTCTGGCTCGCCGTAGCGTCCAAGAAGTATTTTTTCTTGTTCCATCTTAAGGAATTCTTCGTTATAGCCATCAAGCTCACTTTCCGTTCCGATGAATCCCGGAATGACCGCATTCACGTTGATGTATGGAGCAAATTCCATCGCCAAGTTATGGGTGAGCGATATCAAAGCGGCTTTTGAAGCGTCATACTCGAGGCACATAGGATAATATGTGTTTACGCCGTTCGTGGACGAGATATTGATTATTCTGCCCCATTTAGCGTCGATCATGTGCATGTAGAAGCGACGCGATGTGATGTAAGCTCCAATTAGATTTACGTCTAATGTCTTCTTGAAGTCATCGACTTTCTTTAAATGCCAAAGTCCGGATAAATCAATCGCAGCGTTGTTAACTAGGATATCAACTCCGCCAAGGTTATCTTCAATGAACTTAGCCATCTCATCGACTTCATTCTCTTTGGAGACATCAGCGCCATAAGCAAGGGCTCTAACGCCATAAGTGTCATTTAGGTCTTTAGCTAGTTTTTCCGCTTCATCTTTAGATGTGTGGTAATTGATAACGACATCGCATCCCGCCTTAGCGAGTTCTATAGCGATGGCTTTACCAATTCCTTTTGCGCCACCTGTGACTAAAGCAATTTTACTCATAGTAAGAAAAAGAGCTATTATTTAGCTCTTCCTGAATATGTTCCGTCAGCTGTCATGACTGTGACCTTTTCGCCTTCTTCGATGAAGAGAGGAACTCTGATCTTCAATCCTGTATTTGTGACTGCATCCTTTGTTGCGGTTGAATCGCCTTTGATTGCTGGAGATGTCTCAGCGACGATTAAGTCAACCTTATCTGGGAGTGCGATGTTGAGAACTTCGCCCTGGAAGAAGACGAGTAAGACTTCTGCGCCTTCGAGGATAAAGTACTTGTTGAAGCCGATCTGTTCTTCTGTTAACTCATATGTCTCATATGTGTCAACGTCCATGAAGTAGTAAACTCCGCCTGCTTCATATGTGTATGATGATCTCTTCTTGATGATTTCAGCTGCATCGAATCTTGTTGATGCGTTGTAGTTCTTCTCTAATGTCTTGCCGTTTCTGAGGTTCTTCATCTTTGTGTTTAAGAATGCAGCACCTTTTCCTGGCTTGACGTGCATAAAGTCAACGACGACCCATGGATCGCCATCGATCAATAATGTTAATCCTGTTTTGAAATCTCCTGCTTCAATTGCCATAATTTTTTCTCCAATTTCTATAAATGATATTTATATCGTTGTAATTTTATGCCTAACTAGTTCGTTTAATCAAGAAATTACGATGATAAGTCTTTTTAAACCCCTAAAAGTGATAGGGTGATGATTCCAGCGAAGATGATTGCGATGAATAAATACTGGAGCCAAGTGAGTTTCTCTTTTAGGAAGATTCTCGAGAGGATGAAGGAGATGATAACCGTTCCAGCTCCCAATATGACAGCGGCGATTCCGCTTCCTTCTGAAAGAGCGAACAAGTAAGTTGCTTGTCCAGCGGTCTCAAAGATTGCAGCGAGGATTTTCCATTTCTGGGACATCACTTTCTGGAACCAGTTCTTCTTTTGAGCAACTGCAACTTCACCTTCAACCATAGGCTCTGTTGGCGCGTCTTCTCCAAGATCGAAAATCTTGACGTGTTTGCACTTCAAGAAGATCAAGATTCCGATGGCCACCAACAAGAATGTGAACTCATAAGCGCAGTTTGCGGTGTGTTCCAAATTGCCTTCGGTAACTCCAACAAGGATTGTGCTCTCAACATCGTCTGTGTAGAAGATGTCCAAGAATGTTCCAAGAGAGTCGAGTAACATGTAGCAGAATGGCATAGCGATTCCCGCAATTGCGAGCTTTTTGCCGTATTTTTTATGTCTTTCATCCTTGCCGTTCTTATCGAAGAATCCAAGGCAAAGGATACCAACGATAACTACAGCGATGCCTAACATGATTGGCCAAGTTAGATAATCTTCTCTAGTTGCAGGCAAGAACGCTAAGCAAAGCAAAGGCACGATTGCGCCAGATGTATTCTCGATTGGGTCAGAGATCGATTCAGCAATGAATCTAACACCGAAATATGAACACGCCATTGAGACGATATAACACGCCGCAACAGGCAAGTAATAAACAAAGTTTATAGGGAAATTCTTTAAGAAAGTTAATCCATCTACAGGATCGCAAGCCTGAATGATGAAAATAACCAATGCATACGCACCCATAAAGAAGCCGACGAACATGGCGGTCTTTAAATGAGCGTACTTTTCTTTAACGCCGTTACCTTTCTTGTAGAAGATTTCAGCGATACCCCACGCTAAGGTGGAGAAGATCAAGAAGAACCACAAATTAAACATAAATAATACCTAGCCTAAATAGCCGGTGGTTATTTTACCAAAACTCGAAAGAAAGAAAACGACTTGATTTTACAAAATGAACGAAAAAAGCCCTGATTTCTCAGAGCTTACTTTCTAATGGCGGAGACGAAGAGATTCGAACTCTTGCTAGAGCATAACCCTACTTCCGGTTTTCAAGACCGGTCCCTTCAGCCACTTGGGTACGTCTCCAATTTGGTGGTCCATGCTGGACTTGAACCAGCGACCAAGCGATTATAAGTCGCCTACTCTAACCACTGAGCCAATGGACCAAAGCGCTTGGGCGAATAGTATTATAAACACAACTTACAAAATGCTCAACTATGAAATAGATGGATTTTTCGAGTCGTTTTATCAATAGTGACATTTTGTCAGTTGTTCTCCATAATAGTGGACATGAATAAAACCCAATCACTTTTGCTTGCCTCAGTAATATATGTCATCGCTATGGTCGCTGGATTCTTCTCAGCCATCTGGATAAATGACGTATATCTTAGGCTTTTCTTTGCCGATGTCGTTATGACGGTTCTTATCTGGATTGTTTCAATCCCTTTGAAGAACGTATCTCTTTATGATCCTTATTGGTCGTTAGTGCCTTGGGCAATAGCCACATATTTCCTTATTTACGCGGGCGCATACACTTCTATCCCTCTAATGCTTATATACGTCGCACTGAGCGTTTGGTCTTGGAGATTAACTATTAACTGGGTCATAACTTTTGACGATATACATTGGGAGGACTGGAGATATAAGAATTATAGAAACTCCCTTCATCCGCTTATCTTCCAAGGTTTATCGTTCATCGGACTTATGATGATGCCAACGGTCCTAGTTTATAGCGCACTGCTCCCATTCCTTTACATGCTCGATAACGTCGTTAGTTCATGGTGGTCGTTGTTTGGAGTTGCAGTCATTGTTCTAGGAACCGCCTTCGAATTCATCGGAGACCATCAGATGCACACATTCTTAAAAATGCCTGAGCATTCTGGAGTTTGTGAACTTGGTCTATGGAAATACTCGAGACACCCTAATTACCTTGGCGAAAATCTTGTTTGGATTGGCGTGTTTCTCTCGTTTATAGTCGTCTGTTATAACGCCTTCTACATCGGATACGGTTGGATACTAATCCTCGCCTTATTTGAAGGAATATCGATTCCTCTAATGGAGGGCAGACAATTAAAAAGACGTGGCGATGCGTATAAGGAATATAGAAGAACGACTTCTAGAATGCTTATCCTCCCAAAAAGAAAATAAGGATAACAACAGGCAATTCGCGAAGAATTACCTGTTTTTTTACTGTTTTTGCAAGTTTTTGGGAAAAAAATGAAGAAAACTCGACTACTTATTAGTGGAGGGCTGTTTTATGAATGAGCCTTTCCGCATCCGCTGGAGGCCGAGAGAGGAACCGGGATATGCTGCTCGTGGCGATCGCTGCGACGCTCATTATCACGATACTGGTTAGGTTGCTGAAATAAAAAAGGTTCCTCGGGAGACCGGGGAACTACAAAAGCAATCTAATTATAGCCTCCCCTGCCACCAGTGACAAGGGGATGGACACGGCACCAATCTCCAGCGGATGCCGCTGGTAACATTAAAGATTTAAGAGCAACTCTTTAATAAGAGCGAACGCTTTCTTTCCTGCGTTTATAACGTTCTTCTCGAAGTCGCTTCCATCGCCATCGAAAGCATCGGAGATACATTTGATCGATAAGCATCTCACTCCGTTCTTCCATGCAATTCTAGCAATTGATGCAAGCTCCATATCGCAGATGCTGCAACCGAGTGAATTAAGATACAACTTAGCGTCTCTATCCGCGATGAACTGATCGCCTGTTGCGCAGTTGACGTCCTGGAGGTCTGGTCTAATCTTCTTTGCGAGCTTAATCAACTCTACGTCTAATGGGATGAAAATATCCTTGAATTCGCCGTATTGATGTTTAACAACAGGGTCGATTGGAGATAAGTCGAGGTCATGATTAACAGCTTTATTAACAACGAAGAGGTCTTCCGCCTTAATCTTAGGATCAACCGCACCTGTGACACCGTAGTTCAAAATAGCATCACAATCGAATTTGGAGATAAGAAGCTGGGTTACTGCGGCTGCATCGCATGCGCCCATTCCTGATTGACAGGCATAGACATCATTGCCGTTTACTTTAAAATGGTAAATTTCATAGCATTTATGCTTGATGACCTCGCTTTCGAATTCGCTCTCCAAGAAAGCTTTCAATTCTCTTGCAACAGCAATCACTAAACCGATGTTCATGAGGATACCTCCAAATATGACGTCATTATTATAAATAAAAGAGGAGTTAATTTAACTCCCCTATTTAGTTTTTTACTTGAATGCCTTGAGCATCAATGCGTTGAGTTTCTTGACAAATTCCTTTTTGTCTTTGATGTCATATCCTTCAAGGAGCATTGCCTCATCATATAGGACTGAAGCGTATTCTTTAACGGCTTCGTCATCGTTCTTGATCGCCTCTAATGCGCCGAACAATTCATGATCTGGGTTGATTTCAAGAACCTTTGACGCTTTGACATCTCTTTCCTTGGTTGGGTCTTCGTTGAGCGTTTTCTCCATTCCGAGAGACATTCCGTTCTTGGTGGAGATGCAGACTGGTGAGTCAACAAGCTTAGAAGATAAGACAACGTCATCAACAATTCCGTTCAAGCCTTCTTTTAGGCTGTCTAAGAGTCTCTTGTTGTCATTGGTGAGTGATTCCACTTTCGCCTTCTCTTCATCGGTTATAGCGGCTGAATCCTCATCTGAGATGGATTTGAACTCTACTTTGTCGTAGTCTCTCATCATCATGATGGTGAATTCATCGATTTTCTGATTGAGGAACAAGACGTCGATGCCATTCTTCTTGAACTTCTCGATCTGTGGGAGGAGTTTGATGGATTCGATTGTGTCTCCGCTTGCGTAATAGATGACCTTCTGGTCTTCTTTCATCGCATCCTTATATTCCTGCAAGGAAACATATTTGTCCTCGTTGTTTAATGTGTGGAATACGAGTGTGTCTTGGAGCAAGTCTTTCTTGCCGCCGTAAGATGAATAGATTCCGAATTTAATGTGTTCACCGAATGCATCCCAGAACTTAGCGTATTTCTCGCTGTCATTCTTCTTTAAGTCTTTCAACTTATCGACGATCTTCTTCTCGACGTTCTCGGCGATCTTCTTCATGACTGGAGAGGTCTGAAGCATTTCACGTGAGATGTTTAATGAGAATGATTCCGAATCAACAAGTCCCTTTACGAACTTGAGGTAATCAGGGAGTAATTCTGGGCACTTATCTTTGATAAAGATGCCTTTTGAATAAAGCTGTAAGCCTTTTTCGTAGTTATCGCTATATAAGTTATATGGTGCGTGAGATGGGATGTAGAGCAAGGCGTTATAGGTGATTAAGCCGTCGACTGAGACGAAGAGAGACGTTAATGGGTCTTCGTAATCCTCGAATTTTTCCTTATAGAATGAGGCCATCTCTTCATCGGTGACTTCTTTCTTGTTCTTTTTCCATAAAGGAATCATGGAGTTGAGGGTGGATTCCTCGGTGTATTCCTCATATGCGTCTGTTGCGTCTTCATCCGCGCCTTCCTTCTTACGGGATTTCTTTTCCCACATCTTGATTGGATAACGGATGTAGTCGGAATACTTTTTGACAAGGTCTTTGATCGTCCAAGTCTCAAGGTATTTATCGTAGTCGATCTCATCTGTAGATGGTTTCATGTGGATGGTGATTGTTGTACCGCTTTCATCACGAGTTGCCTCTTCGATTGAGTATTCAGATTCGCCATTTGATGTGAATAAGTAGGCCTGTTCTTCCCCTGCTTTCTTGGTCAAGACTTCAACTGAGTCAGCGACCATGAAGACGGAATAGAAACCAACACCGAACTGACCGATTATGTTGATATCCTGTTTCTCTTTAGCCTCTTTAACCTTTGACATGAAGTCTTTTGAGCCAGATTTTGCAATGGTTCCGAGGTTATTGACCAAATCTTCGTGTGACATACCGATGCCGTTATCGGAGATGATTAAGGTCTTTTGATCCTTTAAAGGTTCAACACGGATTTCGTAGTTATTGGTTGGTATCTTGCCCTCGCTTGTGAGTGCGAGGTATTTGTGTTTATCGATAGCGTCAGATGCGTTGGAGATTAATTCTCTTAAGAAGACATCGCTATTGGTATAGATTGAGTTGATCATTAAGTTGAGCAACTCTTTGGATTCTGTAGCAAATTCTTTTGTTTCTTTCATTCAATTGCCCTCCTGTTGGCGAGTATTATTCTAGCACCCAAATTAGCACTGTAAAGGGGTGAGTGCTAAATATTGCTAAAACAAAAGAGGCCATATAGACCTCTAGTGAAAAGTATTATTTAGCAACTGGAGCAGGTTTAGCATTCGCAGGGATTTCACCGGCTTTTGAAAGCGCCACTTTGGTGATTCCAGGACCGACAAGTTCGTAGATGAGGGTCGAGGTGAGGATAACCGCAAGAATCATAACGCCCGCTTCCTGAACCTCAACTATCGAAGAGGATCCGAATATCCTTGATGCGGTTGTTGCTAAACCGATTGCAACACCAGCCTGAGGAATGAGGGTGAATCCTAAATATTTCTTAACTGTTGGTTCCGCTCTAGTGATAACAGCGCCGGAGAATGCGCCGAGCCACTTACCGACCGCTCTAAATATGACATAGAATGCGGCTGCGATGATGATGTAGATAGCGAGTTCGTTAGCGAATATCGTCAAATCGAGTTCGGCTCCGGACAAGACGAAGAAGAGCATGAATACTGGAGGGGTGAAATAGTCGATTCTATCGAATGTGCGGATAGAGTCTTTTCTCAAGTTAACAAAGGCTGCTCCAACCATCATGCACATGAGAAGCGAAGATAATTCGATTGTTTCTCCGAAGAGATGAATCGTTCCGAATAACTTATACAAACCGATGCAGAGAAGGATGGAAGCCATTGAGATGATGAGTCTATTCGCTCTACTTCTGAAGAAGTTACAGGTAAAGGAGATGACAACGCCGATAAGGGCGCCAAATCCTAGTGAGATAACGATTTCAAGCAACGGTTTAACAATACTTGTTAATACGCTGAATGAAGATGTTCCGATGACAGTTTTAGCAACAGAGAACAAAACAGCAAAGAGCATCAATGCAGCAGCGTCATCAAGAGCAACGACTGGGAGCAATGTGTTAACAAGAGGTCCATGAGCATGGTATTGCTTGATGACCATGAGCGTTGCGGCTGGAGCTGTTGCGGCCGCGATTGCGCCGAGGGTGATAACGAGTTCCCAGCCAATATACGTTGGCCAGATGAAATGAGCGATGGATAAACCCGCTAAGACGAGCAACGAACCGCCTAAAGCCTCGAACACTGTGATGGCGATTACTTTTGGTCCAACCATCTTCAAAGCGGAGAGTTTGAATGATGAGCCGATTGTGAATGCGATGAATCCAAGAGCGACGTCTGAAACCCAGCCAAGAGAATGGACGAATTCAAGTATTGTGTTCTGGCTAGGATCATTGGTGAAATTGCCGCCGTTGAAAGCTAAACCGAGCACGTAAGGTCCTACGAGTATGCCGGTAATTAAATAACCGGTGACGTTAGGTAGCTTGATTTTCTTCATCAAACGAGATGAAAGAAGCGCAATAGCTATAGCTATCGCAAGATATAGAAACTGATTCATTTTTATACTGAGCCTTCAAAGTCTTCAGCAGGATGGGAGTACATACCGCCCTTCATATCCTGGAAGTTATTAGTCTCTTCTCTGATGATGGACTTGAGTTCTTCAAGTCTTTCACCATCAATTACAAAGACTGCGAATGTTGTCTCTTCCATCTTGGCAAGTTCAAGATGGGCGAGGTTTATGAAATGTCTTTCGTTATTCTCTTCTCCAGCAAGGGCATGTTTGAGAGAAGTTGTTGCAAAGACCGTTCCGTTAAAGCCGTGTTTTCTAAGTTCGGTGAACATATGTGTCATATGATCGCCATTTTTGAAGAATAGATTTAATACGTATTTCATACTATTGCTCCTTTTCGCTGTTATAAGCGCCACTAATAATAGTGTCTTATTTCTTGATTACAAGAACAATGAATTATAAATGATGAATTAACTCAATTCTCGACAAAATGTGTTGCAAAAATGCAATTCGTGTCAAAAAACGTTCAAAGGCATCTCCGTATTGATACAATAAAGCATATGTATAAGATTGCTATTGTCGAAGACGAGTGGGAATGCATCGAATCTTTGGAATGCTCAATTAAAAAATATTCAAGGCATCACAAGGTTGATTTTGAGATATCCTCTTTCAAGAACGGCAGATTGTTCCTAGAAAGCAATTATGGATCATATGACATCGTTTTCATGGACGTCGACATGCCTAACCTCAACGGTTTTGAAACCGCCAAAAAAATGAGGGAGTTAAACAAATCGGCAGTCCTGATATTCGTTACGTTCCTTGCTAAATACGCAGCAAGAGGTTATGAAGTCGACGCCATGGATTACATTGTAAAGCCTCTTGAATACGAAGCCCTTTCCATCAGGATGGACAAGGCAATCCAAAAATGCAGATTCAACGAAGTCGATTACATCTCTCTCCCAATTAAAGGCGGAGAAATCAGAATCGCTTTAAATAACCTCAAATATATTGAGATAAACGCCCATCAGATCAATTACCACATAGATAACGAGTGTTATTCTTTCTACGGAACTTTGAAAAAACTCGAATCGATCTTGCCAAAAGGGCTGTTCGTGAGATGCAACAACTGCTATTTGGTCAATTTGAGAAGAGTTACGAGAATCGGCGATGAAGAAATATATCTCGGAGATGAGTGCCTCAAAATGAGCAGAACCAGGAAAAAACAATTCTTGCAAAGCTTCCATGAGCAGATGTTAGGAGTCAGGTAAATGTTTGTTTCGTTTGCAGATTTTATCGAATGGTTCTGGGGCCAAACATCCTATATGTTGGCTTTCATCTTGGCCACTTCTTTCGTTGCATTTAAGATGCCAAAGAAGAATAGATTTTGGATTAGGTTTCTCGTTGGAATCGTCTTTGTTCTCGTTATAAAAATGGGGCTTGACCTGCTTTTGATTAGAAATAAGAGTTACGACTGGTTGAGAGTCGTGAATCTTACAATCAGCTTGATCTCCTATTTCGCGCTCGCGGTCATCTTATTAATATCTTTTAAGTGCAATATATTTGGATCGCTTTTCTGCGTCACCATGGGTTACGGCTTCCAACATATATCATTCCTGATTACTTGTTTCTTTCATGTAACTTGTAAGTTATTAAATTATAATTCTCCAACTTGGTTGAATGCGATGGTGCTCATATCGATAACAACGGTCTCATACGCCATTCTCTTTTTGCTGCTGATAAAGCCGATGAAGCATTACAACATGGTGTTGGACAACAAGATCCAAATAATAGTCACTCTCGCTTTCATATTAAGCTCTATCTTTCTGGACACATTAATATTGCAAACCATCAAAGAGTACTTCACCGCTCTCGCATTCTTGGCGTTCTCGATTATCGCCACTCTTCTCGGCCTTTTGCTCGAGAAGCATAACATCAGTACGGCGAACAGAGAATTGGAACTGGATTTCGTCGCAAAACTCAAGACCGAAGAAGCAGAAAAACTCGAATATGACAAAAAAGTAATTGACGTCCTTAATATAAAAGCTCATGACCTCAAGCATCAAATCATGACAGATGGAGCAATACCGCCTGAGGCTTACGAGGAAGCAAAAAACATAGTCGAAGAGTACGATTCGCTTTATATGACCGGTTCCGCAGCTCTTGATGCAGTTCTAACAAGAAAGACCTTCAACGCCAAAAACAATAACGTAAAACTAACATGCCTGGCTGATGGTTCTTCTCTCTCATTCATTAAAGATGTTGATCTCTACTCCCTATTCGGAAACCTCCTTGATAATGCGATTGAAGCGGCCTCGAAAACGAAGGACGAGAAAAGAAGAGTCGTTTCTGTATCTGTGAATAAGAAAGATTACTTCGTTTCAATAACGGTAACAAACTATTATGAAAACGAAATCATATACCAAGACGGAGAAATTGTTTCGACCAAAGAAGATAGATTCCAACACGGTTTTGGACTTAAAAGCGTCAAGGACACCGTTTCAAAATACGGCGGTGACATGATAATTCGAAACGAGAATCGCAAATTCGTAATCAGCATATTATTCCCATTAAAAGAGAGACAAGATTAAGCGGGTAAAAACCGCTTTTTCTTTTTACATCAATTGCAGTTTTTTTGCATTTTTTGCAGAAAACCACTCAAGGTATGGCTCAATTGCGCAAAAGAAGATAAGGGAAAAGATTACCCATATTTCTTGTGTAATCATTTACAAAATCAAAAAAACACAAATCTTTTTTTAGGAGGAAAATTAATGTCAAAAAAAGGTTTTAGGAAGGCCGGTTTCCCGCTTTATTGTTTAGCGATTGCCGCACTTCTTGCTGCATGCTCCACAGGAACAGATGCAGTATCTTCATCAACATCTGCTGAAGAAAGCTTATCGACTTCTTTAAGCGATAACTCAAGTGAGCAGATCGTCTCATCATCGGAGGCACAGTCAACCCCATCGGGCGAGTATCTTAAGGAAACGCTCGTAGGCGAAGACCACGAGATGAACAATTGGGAGAAAGCAAACGGCAAGTTCTATGCTGACTTCAACACACAGGCTGAGTTAAGAGAAGCAGGCTCTGAACTCAACAAAGCCATCGCAGGCGAGGGTTTTGTTCTCTTAAAGAACGATAACGAGGCACTCCCACTCGCGAAAGACGAAAACCATGTCTCACTCTTCGGCTACAAGTCATACGCTCTCCAGTACGGTGGCGGCGGCTCAGGTGCAGGTCAGCAGGGCGTTTATGGCATCCCTGTCTCAACACTCTTGACTTCTCTAGAAGAAAACGGATTCAAGTACAACACAAAACTCCAGGAAACTTATACAGGAGTTTCTTCAGAACTCAACCCAGATGAATTCGGTCCTTCAATCACATCTACTTATAAGACATATGGTGATGTCGCAATTCTCACGTTCGCAAGAACCGGCGCAGAAGGAAGCGACGAAAAGATGTTCGATGTCGCAGGAAATGCAGATAAGGAAAAGCACTACCTCGAATTAACAGATAACGAAATCCTCACAGTCAAGCACGCAAAGGCTAACTTCAAGAAAGTTATCGTCCTCGTCAACTCAGCAAACTGCATCGAACTTGGAGAATTAAACGAGAAAAAGACAGAAGACAACCTCGGCGTTGATGCAATCCTTTGGATCGGTCAGACAGGTAATGATGGCGCTGCTGCAATCGCTAAGATCTTAAACGGCACAATCAATCCATCAGGTCACACAGTTGACACTTGGGAAAAAGATTTCACAAAGGGACCTTCATACACAAACATTGGTTCTTTAGCGCAGAACAAACTCGCGGATGGCACAAGAGACAACAACAACCTCTATGTCGGAAGCGAAATCGCTAGGAACTCAGTTGGCGAAACATATCACGCAGTCGAATATCGTGAAAACATCTATGTCGGTTATAAATACTATGAAACCGCGTATGACACAGCTGCAGCTGACAAGAAGGAAGAAGCATATTCAAATGTCGTTTATCCATTCGGTTATGGTTTAAGCTACACATCATTTGATTGGGAACTCGCCAGCGATGTCGCACCAAAAGCAACAGTAAACGCAAAGAACGAGACAGTTACAATCAAAGTCAAAGTCACAAATACAGGAAAGGTTGCAGGTAAGGATGTCGTCCAGGTCTACGTCAACCCTCCATACACAGCTGGCGGAATCGAGAAAGCAACAGCAAACCTCGTCGGATTCGCTAAGACAAAATTACTCGCCCCAGGAGAATCACAGGTCGTCACAGTCCAGTTCGTCGCACAGGATATGGCTTCATTCGACTACAACGACAAGAACGACAACGACTTCTATGGTTACGAATTAGAAGCAGGTAAATATGTCATCTCAGCAAGAAGAAACTCACACGATGTCGCATTAACAGTCGAAAGAGAAGTTAAAGAAGGCATTAAGTGCGAAACAGACATCAAAACAGGCAAAGCAATCACCCCTAAGTTCACAGGTGATGAAGGCCTTGAAAGATATAAGTCCACAAACGACACATTAGAAGAGAACGAAATCTCAAGAACAAATCTCAAACAGCCAAAGGCTGCAACAAGAGAAGATAGAACAGTCGATGCCTCATACATCCAGTTCTTAGAATCAGAGAGAGAATACTTCTCATGCCAGGACACAAAGTCAGATCCATGGTATGTCAACGCCGTCCCAGAGAACTGGGATCAGGAAGTTGGCGAAAGAGTCAATGGAAAGACTCCGGTCCAGCTCAAAGACATGATTGGCAAACGCTACGACGAAAGACAGATTGTCAACGGATCATTAACAGGCGGAACAAGCCAGGATTCAAAAGCTTGGGATGACTTCATGAACCAGTTGTCCTGGGAAGAAATGGTTGGATGTGTCTCTGCAGGTGACTACGGACAGGGCTTTAACATCCCAGCAATCGGAAAAGACAAAGTCTATGGCGGTGACGGACCAACACAGTTCGGATGGAACACTCACCTCTTCTTCGGCTCAGCGGGATTCAAACAGTACGACACAACAGGTCTTAACTGGGTCGTCGCTCCAATCGTTGCTGCCTCATGGAATACAGAACTCGCGGCACGCCAAGGTGAAATTGTTGGTAACGAATCACTCTTCTCCAACGTCACAGAATGGTACGGACCAGCCGCAAACACACACAGATCTCCATTCTCAGGCCGTAACTTCGAATACTATTCAGAAGACGGACTCATCGCAGGAAAGATGCTTGCAAGCGTCGTTAAAGGCTGCTCTTCAAAGGGTGTCATCGCCAGAATGAAGCACATGTTCTTAAATGACCAGGAAACAAACCGTAACACATCAGGTGGTGTCCTCGAATGGTGCAATGAGCAGGCAATCCGTGAAATCTACTTAAAACCATATGAAATCGCTGTTAAAGAAGGCCATGCAACCGGCGGTATGACAGCATTTAACAGAATCGGTGACGCTGTCTGTTCAACAAACTACGCCCTCTTAGAAGGAATCTTCCGTGGTGAATGGGAATTCAAGGGAACATTCGTCACAGACTGCCAAGACTATGCAGAATACCGTTACCTCAACCTCATGTGCAGAACCGGTCAGGAACTCCCATTGGGTCAGACAATCAACCTCTATAATGGAGAAAAGATCTACGAAGGTAGATTCGGTATCGGCTATGCATCAGCTGTCGAAGGCACATGGTCAAAGGCTGACAAGTGCGTCAAAGTCGCTGCAAACATCCAGGACGCTTCAGAAGTCGAAAAGCTCCGCAGATCACAGAAAGACATGGCTGACATCTATCACAAAGAAGAAGTCGTCACTGCAGCAGCCGCAAAAGAGACAGTCTTATCTCCAACTCAGTACTATGCAGTCAGAAAATCAGCACAGAGAGTTCTCTACGAATATGTCAACTCAAATGCCGTTAAGAACGGTTTGAACAAGTCATTTGAAACCCAAACAGTCAACATCAAAAAAGGAAAGAAAGCATCTGGTTCTATCGCATTTGATGCAGCTGTTATCGGAACAAAGGACATCAAGATCGTTTCCACTTCAACTCTTCCAGCAGGCTTAGCTATCAGCAATAAGGGTGCATTCTCAGGCACTGTTACAGCTGATGCTGGCGACTACAACGTCACAGTTAACTTATTGCTTGACGGATGGGTTAAAGCAACCTTGCCACTCGTAATTACAATCGCTTAGTTTTACTAAGATAAGGCAGCCTACCCGTTCTATCCTTTCCAACGGGTGGGCTGTCATTGTGAAAGGACAAAGTATGAATAAAAAGAAAATAATGACATTTGCCTCTCTTCTTTCCAGCATGTTCTTAGTCACTGCATGCGGAGGAAAAGAAGGGCCAAAAGAATCCCAATCGCAAGACGTCAACACTTCCATAAAAGAAGAGTCTTCAAAGGTTGAAGCAGGCGATAAAGAAGTCGCTTCTATCGCTATGAAGAACCTCCCAACCAAGACATCGTATTATGTTGATGAGGAGTTCTCTCCAGAAGGCGGAACAATCGAGATCACATATGGCGATGGGACAACGGACGAAAAAAGCATCACCGATCCAGAAGTTGAATGCTCTATTCCTAACACTTCTAGAGCGGGCACAAAAACCATCACTGTCAAATATGCAGGGAAGAAATGCACTTTCAAAATCGATGTAAAAGTAAGAGGCACTTCTATCACTTTCGATTTGAACTATGAAGGCGCGCCAGCAGGAATCGTTCAGGACGTCCCGTCTGGATATTCAGCAACCGAGCCTAATGTGCCTACAAGAGATGGGTATACATTCTACAAGTGGTATCGCGACAAGGATTGCACAGTCGAATACGACATGGAGACACCTGTCAAAGCGGACATCACAGTCTACGCAATGTGGAAAGAGAACGGAAAAGACTACTTCACGTTCTCATATGAGTTCAACTATTACGGCGTTTCGATCTCTTCCTATGAGCAAATTGTCCAGAAGGGTGAGAAAGCAAGAACACTGGCAGTTCCAATGACAAGAGTCGATTATAGATTCGTCGAATGGTGCACATCATCAGATTGCTCATCATCATTCTCTTTAGATAACCCAATAAGCTCAAACACAAAAGCGTATGCAAAATGGGCAAAGGCAAAAGAAGGCGTAACAACTTACAAATTTGAAGCTGAAGATGTCGACTTATCGCAGAAAGCGGGACCTGGTTATTCAGGTGAAAACGCTGGTGTTGGCATGGTCGTCACAAAGCAGGACATCGGCGCAAGCCAGGACAAGTTCGTCGCATATCAATGCAAAAATGGAAACTCTTTAGAGTTTAATGTTGCGGCAGATGAAAATCTCAATGATGTAAATGTATACGTTAGACTAGCTACAGAGTTTGCATCAATCTCTGTAAATCCAGATGATTATAGAATCTCTGTAAACGGAACTCCGCTAGATTACAGCGAAATAAAAATCACCTTGCCAGAGGGAAAAGATCAGAGCAACTTCACAGATTACAAAGTCGGAATGAACGTCACGTTAAATAAAGGTGCGAATGTAATCCAGCTCAAAACAACAAACAACAAAGAATTAGGAGGAACATTGACCGCAACAGCCCCAATCATCGATTGTATCAAATTGGAAACAGCTGGTGTTGTCATCTGGGACGGCGTTCTTGGTCTTCCTGCTGCTAACTATTAATCTTTATGAAAAAATTACTAAAACACAAAGGCGGCAAAACCTGGCTCATTGCATCATGCGTTGTTGCAACGCTTGCAACTGCCATTTCAGTCGCCGCATTAGGACCGGCGTTCAACCTCGCTGCAGGTTTCCTTGGAAGAAAGAAACCAGTTTACGAAGAGGGTATTGCTTCAATGTACCCATCTCTAGTTTCTTCTGACAAAACTGAGGCTTTCAAGAACGCCAACAAAAAGAACGTTGAAATCTGCGAAGAGGGATTCGTTCTTCTCAAAAATGAGAACGGAGCGCTTCCTCTTCCAAGAGGAAGCAAACTCTCTGTTTTTGGCAAAAACTCAGTAAATCTCTCTTATGGAGGATCTGGTTCTAGCGCATTTAAGGGCGTTCAATACAAAACAATCAACGAATCGCTCAAAAGCGCCGGATATCAGGTCAATGAAACTCTTGAGGAATTCTACAAGAACAACAACAAGTCCGGAAAAGGCAGAAGCGCTAACTCAAACGACTTAGACAGCGGTGATAACCAGGCTATCAAAACCGGCGAAACACCTCAGTCCAAATACACAAGCGATGTCACTTCTTCTTACGCTTCATACAACGATGCGGCTTTAATCGTCATCACACGTATCGGCGGAGAAGGATTCGATTTGCCTAGATATCAAGGCTCAACTGAAGGCGCCGTCTCTAAAGACAGCCACTATCTCGAACTCGACACCAACGAAATCGATTTAATCAAAGCCGTTAGCAATGCCGGTTTCAAGAGAGTCATCGTCTTATTTAACATCCCTTCATCTTTTGAAGCTCCATTCCTTGAAACAGGGGAACTTGCAGATAAGATCGACGCCGCACTCTGGATCGGATTCACAGGTGGCGAGGGTATCATGGCTCTCGGAAACGTCTTAAATGGAAGCGTTAACCCTTCAGGAAGAACCGTTGACACATGGGCTTCAGACTTCACTGCTAACCCAACATGGAATAACTTTGGAACGGGCCCATCAGCGGAAGCTTTAGACAAGTATGACGCAGGTCTATATTACTTTGTAGACTACGAAGAAAATATCTTCGTCGGCTATAGATATTATGAAACCCGCGGATTAACAGACGAGACATGGTACAAGAACAATGTCACATATCCATTTGGATACGGAAAGTCATACACGACATTTGAGTGGAGCGCGGTCACCTCTTCTTCAACAAACATTGAAGCGGATAAAAAGATCACCGTTTCCGTCAAGGTAACAAACACAGGCAAAGTCGCCGGCAAAGATGTAGTCGAGTTATATTGTGCTGCACCATATGAGGCCGGAGGCATTCCAAAAGCCGCAAAAGTCTTGGTCGGTTTCGCTAAGACAAAAGAATTAAAGCCAAATGAATCGGATACTGTTCAGATTGAATTCGATCCTTACACAGCCGCTTCGTATGACTACAAAGACAAAAACGAGAACGGATTTGCGGGATATGAGCTCGAAAGAGGAACATACGCTCTCCAGGTGAGCAAGAACTCGCATGAAGTCGTGGAAAGCCTCAACGTGTCTCTTTCTAGCGACATCACTTACGATGAAGATCCAGTGACAAAGAATACTGTCGAGAACAGATATACAGATAGAGACGGCATAACCGATTCAGACTATCAGCTCTCCACCACACTCTCTAGAGACGCATGGGATTCAACTTGGCCAGACGTCCCATCCGCTGAAGAGAGAAAGATGAGCAAGGCATTCCAGATAGAATTCTCAGACGATGAACCTAACAACCCAACTGATTTCGGTGAATATGATTTACCTGACTCAGAGGTTAAGAATGGCTTAACAATCAGAGACTTCTTACCGGATAACACTCCTTCAACAACATACGAGCCAATCGTTTCTTATGACGATGAGAGATGGGATAAGTTGCTGGATCAGGGTTCCATTAAAGAACTTGAGCAGTTCGTAAACCACGGCGATTATCAGACTCTTGACGTTTCATCACTAGGTCTCCCTGCTACCCAGCATGGTGACGGCCCTTCCGGATTCACTTACTTCTTAAACCCAAATGCAGTTAAAGGCACATGCCACTACTGCTCTGAGCCAGTTATGGCTTCCACATTCAACGCTCCACTCATCAAAGAGTTAGGTAACACGCTCGGCGAGGAAGGCGTATGGGGCAACAGCGATTCAGGACAGCCATATTCTTCAATCTATGCTCCAGGCGTTAACATTCACCGTTCACCATTCGGCGGACGTAACGCTGAGTATTTCTCAGAAGACCCACTTCTCTCTGGCAAACTCGCCGCAGCTGAAGTACAAGGCGCTCAGGAGTTAGGCGTAATCTGTCAGGTTAAGCACTTCGCAGTAAACGATCAGGAAACACACCGCGCTAGATTCGGCGATTGTTCATGGTTAACCGAGCAGGCACTACGTGAAATCTACTTAAAACCATTCGAAATCGCGGTCAAAGAAGGTAAGACCAGAGGCATCATGTCATCATTCAACCGCATCGGTCTCAAATGGACAGGCGGAGACTATCGACTCATCACCGAAATCTTAAGAGATGAATGGGGATTCAAGGGCATGGTCATCTGTGACTTCAACACTCACCCAGAGTACATGTTCACACGCCAGATGGCTTATGCAGGTGGCGACCTTAACTTAGCCAACACACCAGTTAACTGGGTCGATGATAGTGATGTCGGCGATATCATTGTCTTAAGACAGTGTGCCAAAAACATCGCTTACGCACTTGCAAATTCAAACGCAATGAACGGAAAAGTCGTTGGCTACAGAGCTCCAATGTGGGTAAACATCCTTATTGCGGCAGATAGCGCAATAGCGTTAGCTATCGCGGGATTCGGCGTTCTTCTCTTCCTGAAGTCAAGAAAGGATTAAGCCAAATAGACAACTAAACCGGAGGGAAACTTCCGGTTTTTTATTAAAGAAAAAGGCCCCTCTATGGCCGATTTCTTCATTTAAACAACTTTCCAATATCGGTTCTGATATCTAATACATAGTCGACGAACACTGAACATCCATCGATCTTGTACAAAGCAATGTAGCGATTATCAATAACCATTTTCCTAAAATCAGGAGGCAAACAATATTCGTTTGAAGCAAGAGGAAACCTTTGAGGCATGTCTTTCAAACTTCCGATTGAATCAAATATATCATTAAGAAACTTACGCGCAGAATCCAAATTCACAAGTTGAAGAAATAATGCGCAATCTCGTATCTGAGAGTAAGCGATAGGCGAAATTTCTACAATGTACGTCACTTAAGGTCCTCTAGAAGCTTAAATATAGATTCTCTTGCTTCTTCAACGGAGTACCCCTTAACACCCAAAATCCTCTCTTCTTGAATTCTGATCAAATCCTCTCTAACTCTCAAAAGTTTTTCCCTTTTTTCAAAAGCCTCAATGTCCATTACCACAAGATCGCCCTCTCCGTTTCTTGTGATATAAATAGGTTCACCAGTTGTTTTTGCTTTATCCGATATGTCGTTATAGTTATTTCTCAACAATGTCGAAGGAAGTATAATCATAACATTTCTCCTTTTCTAGTGCATTTATTCTATCATTATTCTATCTTTATTTCGATAGGCAAATGCAATGGTAAACGCTATCTCTTTTGAAGAATAATCACTATAGATTTGTCATCTTCCTTTGAGGTTATCACATCAAACTCATTCTTGAAGAAATCCACTTCTCTAGAAAGCTCCATAAGGTTTCTTGAGACCGATATGGCACGGCCTGAATGATGAGAACACAAATCTTTTCTTGAAAGAGAATGGAGAATTGCGACCCTTCCTCCCTTATTGAGGACTGATGCAAGTTTCTTGGATAAGACCATAGGCTCAAGAAAATGCGGATATGCGTTGTAAATAACTACATCATCGAATGTTATATCAGTGTCCCAATTAAGGAAATCGGCATGGACAAATGTTGCCCACTCCTCATCATTATATTTTTCTTTTGCGACTTCGATCATATTGTTAGAGATATCGACTCCAACAACTTCGGTATCTGATAGTTCGTGGATTAGTCCCGTTACAACACCTGTGCCACACGCTAAATCCAGAACCTTATCACCTTTAGCGATTCCAAGTTCGCTCAAAAGAGAGAGCTTAAACTCTCTTGGGCAAGTTTCACTTTTGTCCCATGTGTTGGCTAGGCCGTCAAAAAACGTCTCGACTCTATTATCCATAAAATGACTAGGCTAAAAATGTGGCGGTATCAATTTTCTGATATCCACCGAACGAATTTGGATATGCATTAATCTCTCTTGAGAGGGCTTTTCCATTGAATTTTGTCGTGATTTCATCGAGTTTTGCGTTCATATCAATATCTTCAAAGAGAGATGGATAGACCGCTTTAGCTGAGAACCAGGTGTTCGCTAAAGATAATTCGACGTTTGTGTAATAAGCGTTATAAGCCATCTGAAGATACACTTCACCGGTTTTCCACGCCTTTGTTTCTTTAATTAGAGCTTTGTCCTCTTCCGTCTTGATGTTCTTGATTGCGGCGGAGTCCATGATCATGACATCCATCTTTTCGCCAAGCTCGACGAATTTCTCTTTTTCGATTGAACCGACTCCCTGAACTCCAAGATCAGATGCGACATTCTTGATGTTAGCGACTGTTAATGGATAGAAATTAGATGATGTCATCAAGTGGTTTGTTGTGCCCCAGTTTCCAAGTCCACAGATATACGTGAGCCTCTTGTCAGCTTCTGTAACGTCTTTGGTTCTCTCACGAATTGCTTCAGTTTCACTTTGGATATATGCGTTTAGAGATTCACTTCTAGTTTCTCTTTCAAAAATCTTACCTAGCAAATTGATTGATTGGGCGACTTTATCGTCGAATACCCCTTTTGAGCCTATCGACAACGTCACAACAGGAACGCCAACTTGTTCCGCTAAAGCATTAGCTTTATCGGCATCTTCGTATTCAGAGATGATGATATCTGGGTTGCACGAGAGGATCTTTTCAGCTTCTGCTGTCTGAGCCTGCGGACCACCAACACCGCATGAAGGGAGGGTTTCAAAGAAATCTTTGTTAGCGATGTAATAAGGTCTAGCAACGCCATCGAACATCTTTGGTCTATTTGTGTTCGCCGCTTTCTCGTTGTCGATATCTTCAACACCGGCAAGGTTCTCGATATCAGCGACATATGAATACATTCTTAAAGCGCCTGCACCAATGCAAACGACTCTTTGGCTTGA
>JAKSVF010000021.1 GCA_024408235.1 Bacilli bacterium | reverse complement strand
TTATCGTTTTATTGCGTTTCCTGTGTAAAGTTGGTAGTACTTTCCGCCCATATCGATAAGTTCGTCATGAGAACCCCTCTCAATGATTCTGCCTTGGTCTAAGACCATGATGACGTCTGAATTTTTAACGGTTGAGAGACGATGTGCGATGACGAAGACGGTTCTGCCCTTCATAATCGCATCCATTCCCTTCTGAACCATTTCCTCAGTACGAGAGTCGATGGATGAGGTCGCTTCATCAAGAATCATTGCTGGAGGGTTAGCAATAGCCGCTCTAGCGATGGCTATAAGTTGTCTTTGGCCTTGAGATAAATTGCCACCAGCCTTCTCAAGCATAGTGTCATACCCGTTAGGCAAGTTGGAGATAAATGTATGGGCATTTGCAAGCTTTGCGGCCTCAATTATTTCTTCATCTGTGGCATCTAATTTTCCAAATCTGATGTTATCTTTTACTGTACCAGTAAATAACTCTGTATCCTGCAAAACCATACCAAGCGATCTTCTGAGGTCTGCCTTCTTGATTTTATTAATGTTGATATCATCAAATCTAACCTTTCCGTCAGCGATGTCGTAGAAACGGTTGATGAGGTTTGTGATGGTTGTTTTACCTGCGCCAGTTGGACCAACGAACGCAACTTTCTGACCAGGCTCTGCATATAACGTCACGTTGTGGAGGACTATTTTCTCTGGTACATAGCCAAAGTCGACATCATCAAATGTCACTTTTCCACGTAACCAAGTATAGGTGACTCCACCGCTTTCATGAGGGTGCTTCCAAGCCCACTTGCCTGTTCTTTCGTTAACCTCGATTGGGTTACCGTTTTCATCTTCTTTGGCATTTACCAAAGTAACATATCCATCATCGACTTCTGCTGGAGTGTCTATCATCTCAAAAATACGGGTAGCACCGGCGATTGCCATGACGATTGAGTTAATCTGCATAGAGAGGTTGCCGATCGGCTGAGTAAATGATTTAGAGAACAGCAAGAAAGAAACGATGACACCGACTGAGAACATTCCCTGCAACGATGGGGTAAGTTCCGTCCTGAACGTCAATATGACGGCGGCGATTATGCCTAGAATTATGTACTGAAGCGTTCCGGCTTGGTTAACAACAGGCATTAAAAGGTTGGCGTATTTGTTTGCTCTAGTAGCCTCTTCACACAACTGGTCATTCAATTTGTTGAAACCATCTATTGATTCCTGTTCGTGGTTGAAGACTTTAACAACTTTCTGTCCGTTGATCATCTCTTCGACATATCCGTTCGTTTTTCCTAAGGAAATCTGCTGTCTGACAAAGTATTTTCCTGAGCGTTTGGTTACGGATTTCGTAAACAAGAACATAGGAATTGTTAAGAGGATGACGATTAAAGCAAGCATCCAGTTGGTGATGAACATCATCGCTCCAACCGTGACGATGCTAAATGTCGCACTGATGACCATTGGCCAGCTTCTGGACATAGCCTCACGAAGCGTATCGACGTCGTTCGTGTAGATCGACATGATGTCTCCGCGAGTTCTCGTGTCGAAATATGAAAGAGGCAGCTCCTGCATGTGCTCAAAGAGCTCATCCCTTATCTTCTTCTGCGTTCCCTGTGCGACTTTGCACATAAGGAAGTTATAGAAATAGATTGAGGCGATGCCGATTGCATAGATAACCGCCATGATGATGAGATACATCGAAAGTTTCTTCAAAATGTCTGGTTCAGCGATGTTCTCTAATATTTCATCAACGAATATCGTACCGATAAAATAGTTGTTAGCGGTTTGGGCGATACATGAGACGATGACAGAGAAAATGGACATAAAGAACTCAAAAGGGTAATTCTTTATCTCATAGCCCATTATTCGCTTTATAGCCGATGACATTTTTCCTTTGGCAGGTTTGAATTTCTTAGTTTGCGACATCGAAATCACCTCCTCCCAACTGTGTATCCACCAATTCTTTATAGATTTGGCAGGTAGCGTATAATTCTTCGCTATTTCCTTTTGCGACGATCTCGCCGTTTTCCATGACTAAAATGATGTCACAGTCTTTGACTGACAAGACGCGTTCTGCAACGATGAACTTTGTTACTTCCGGCTTTTCGTCCTTTAAATATCCGCGGATTGTGGCATCGGTGTGGGTATCTACCGCACTGGTGGAGTCATCAAGGATTAAGATCTTTGGGTTCTTAAGCAACGCTCTAGCGATACAAAGCCTTTGCCTTTGACCACCTGACACATTTGTGCCACCTTCATCGAGCATGGTCTCATATTTATCAGGGAATCTCTCGATAAACTCTGAGGCACAAGCCATCTTGCAGGCTTTTTCTATATCTTCTTGTGTTGCGTCTTTATTTCCCCATAGAAGGTTTTCTCTAATCGAACCGGTGAATAAGACGTTTTTCTGGAGGACCACCGCTACAGCGTCCCTTAAGGCCTCGATGTTGTATTCTCTAACATCAACACCACCGACTTTAACGGATCCTGATGACACGTCATAGAGTCTAGCGATTAAGTTAAGTAACGAGGTCTTTGATGAACCGGTTGAACCGACTATTCCAACGGTTGAACCCGATGGGATGGCTATATTGATATTTCTTAAAACATCGTGATCAGGGTTTGCGTTGTAATGGAAGGTAACGTTATCAAAGATAACCTCTCCGTTGGCGATTGTTGTGACCGCGTTTTCTGGAGAGACAATATCCGATTCTTCTTCAAGGATTTCGACGACACGCTCTGCTGAGTTTCTAGCAATGATGACCTGAACATAGACCATCGACAGCAAAAATAAAGCGAACATGATTTGGAAGACATATGTCAAAAGGGACGTTAAGTCGCCAGTTGATAAATATGACTGTCCGTATTTCTTGATGAGGAACGCGCCTAAATAACAAATCAATAACGATGCCGTATAAGACATAACCTGCAACAGAGGATTGTTGAAAGCGATGATTCGTTCGGCTTTCACGAATCTCTTGTAGATATATAAACTGACTTTGCCGAATTTCTTCTTCTGCTCTTCTTGTCTAGTGAACGCTTTAACGGCTCTCATTCCGGCGACATCTTCTTGGATTTCTTGGTTCAGGTTATCATACGTATCAAAGATATCGACGAATATTGGGTGAACTTTGTTCGTGATTAAAAGCAGGAAAAACGCAACAACTGGCGTAAGGGAAATAAATATGAGGGCGAGCTGCCATGATTTTGTGAACGCGATTGTCATAGCAAAAATCATGAGGAGAGGCGCTCTAAGTGCGGCTCTAATTGTCATCTGATAGGCAAATTGAACGTTTGTGATATCGGTTGTCATACGAGTGACAATTGATGAGGTTGAGAACTTATCGATGTTATTGAAAGAATATTTCTGAATTCTCTCATACATCGCTTTCCTGATGTTGTGGCCGATTCCGCAAGCCGCTTGAGCGCAGTACCAACCTGCGCCAATACCGGTAGCAACAGCTAAAGCAGCGATAAGCACCATAGCTCCACCAAGGATGAAGACTCTTGTGAGATCAATCCCCACTGCAGGACCCCAGATAACTATGCTTTCGGAAAAGAAAGTGACCGCCTCGCCTTTTAGGACGTTGACGAGCCAACCGGTTAAAGTAGGAACTGCGATTTCGCAGATTGTTTCGATGATGACGAAAGCCCAAGTGATGAAAATATCTTTCTTGTACTTACCGAGCTGTTTATTCAATTTCATGATTGTTTTGATCATATAAACACCTCCGAATGCATTACTCTATACGCTTAATTTTTATAATGTAAGAGATTTTTTATTTTATAAATGTGAACGGTTTTTGATTCCGGCAAAAATCTTTCTCAAATCGTCTGTAGTTTTTGTGTTCATGGATATCGCCGCTCTGATTTTCTTGTACCCAGGGAAACCTTTGAAGAAGTGAGGAATGAGTCCTCTCAGCTGCATCACAGCGTCATGCTCACCAAGTTGTTCTATCAGCATGTTTGAAAATGTTTCCGCCCATTCAACCTGGTCTTCAAGTGTTGGTTCAGGAAGCAGCTCCTCTCCATTTATCGCCCTTTCGATGTTGGTGATGAGTCTCGGGTTTCCTAACCCTCCCCTAGCAACCATGACAAACCGGGCTTTTGTAATTTCTAAAGCCTTTAAGGCGTCTTCTACGGTAAATATGTCTCCACTGATGCATAGAGGGACCTGAAGCCTATCTCCAAGACCTCTTAATTTTTCATAATCAGCAGTGCCCATATAGAGCTGTCTAGATGTTCTTGCGTGAATCGTTATTAGTTTGACGCCGGCCTTAACAAGAACGTCGCACACCTCCTCAAAGTTGATTGAGTTCTCATCCCATCCAAGCCTTATTTTGGCGGTTACCGGTTTAGTAGAACGCTCGCAGATGGCCTTCATGTATTCATAAAGACCTTTTGGGTCCTTGAGCCAGGCGGAGCCTGCTCCGGTTTGGATGACCTTATGGACTGGACAGCCTAGATTTATATCCAAAAAGTCGTACTCAGCCTCTTTTTCAATAATGTCGATAGCTTTTAGGGTCATATCGATTTTAGAGCCGAAAAGCTGCAATCCGACAGGTCTATCAACGCTTGAGGTTGCGAAATATCTCATCGTCTTCTCGTTGCCATATGCGAGTCCGCAGTCGGAAATCATTTCGCTATACGATAAAGCAACACCAAAAGGCTTGCAGAAATCTCTATATGCAAGGGTTGTGACTCCCGCCATTGGGCCAAGTATCACGTGTCCATTAATCTCGATGTCAGCTGTTTTCATATATTCAAAATAAAGAGGCCAACTTAATGGCCTCTAAAAGTTTATTCGTTTGTCGGAGTTTCTTCCACAATTGGTTGTGGTTCTTCTTCAACTTTCTTGGTTGTAGCTTCCTCTTTCTGAGGGAGTTTACCAGTCTTAACGAGCGACTCGATCTCCTCAGAGGTAATTGTCTCCTGGGCTAAGAGAGTCTCAGCGATAAGAGTGACCTGTTCCTTATGGGTTGAGATGATTTCGAGGGCTTCCTTATGCGCTTTCTCGATGATGTCTCTAACAGCCTTATCAATCTCGTCTGCAACCGCTGCAGAGAAGTTTTTCTGCGTATTAGCGTAATCTCTTCCAAGGAAGACTGAGCCTGTATCATGTTCATACTGGATTGGTCCAAGCTCTGACATACCCCATTCAGTGACCATCATACGAGCGATTCTTGTCGCCTTCTCGATATCGTTTGATGCTCCAGAAGAGATATCGTCGAAGAAGATTTCTTCTGAGGCGCGTCCACCGAGCAATCCGGTGATTTCCGCCAAGAGCTCTTTCTTTGTGAGCAAGAATCTATCATCCTGTGGCATCATCTGGACATGACCGCCAGTTCTACCACGTGGAATAATTGTGATCTTCTGAACTTTTTCTGAATATGGGAGGGTCAATCCGATGACTGCATGACCGGCTTCGTGATATGCAACTTGCTTTCTCTCGATTTCGTTCATGCCCTTGCCATTCTTAGCAACGCCAGCGATACGTCTATCGATGGCTTCCTCGATTTCCGCCATTCCAACTTCATTTTTCTTGAATCTGACAGCAAGGATTGCCGCTTCATTCAAGATGTTATCAATGTCAGCGCCTGAGAATCCAACGGTTCTTTTCGCAAGAACGGAGAAGTCTACTTCTGGAGAGATCTTCTTGTTTCTTGCGTGAACTTTGAAGATTGCCTCACGTCCTTTTGCGTCTGGTAAGTTGACCGTGATGATTCTATCGAATCTTCCAGGTCTCATAAGAGCAGGGTCGAGAACATCGTCACGGTTTGTCGCCGCCATGACGAGAATACCTGCGTTATATGCGAAGCCGTCCATCTCAACTAATAACTGGTTGAGTGTTTGCTCACGTTCGTCGTTTCCGCCTCCAAGACCAGCGCCTCTTTGACGTCCAACAGCATCGATTTCATCGATAAATACGATACATGGCGCTGTTGCTTTTGCTTTTTTGAACAAGTCTCTAACACGTCCCGCACCGACACCGACGAACATTTCGACGAAGTCTGAACCGGAGATGCTATAGAATGGAACTCCTGCTTCTCCTGCGGTTGCCTTTGCTAACAATGTTTTACCTGTACCAGGTGATCCGACGAGAAGGACGCCTTTAGGAAGTCTAGCTCCAAACGCGGAATATTTCTTTGGCTCTTTGAGATATTCGACCATCTCGACCATCTCTGCTTTTTCTTCGTCACATCCAGCAACATCGTCGAATCTGACTTTCGATGTTTCTTTTCTAGCTGGAGATTTGTTGAAGTCCATTGCCTGACGGTTTGCCCCGCCCGCTGCTCCAGCAATTCTTGAGAAGAGGAATGCACCAAATCCAAATAAGAGAACCAATTCAATGATCGTTGGACCCCAAGCGTCCCACCATGAGACCTTGTATCCATCTTCAACATGATAGCTGCCTTTTGTTAATGTCTTTAAAGCGTTTGGCGATGAAACCGATCCGAAGAAACCTGAATCCAATTTGTCATTCCACTCATTGACCTTTTCGATAAGAATCTCTGAATAAGTTTTGTGTGTTGCATTATAAGCGACTCCATCAACATAAGTTGTGACTTCGAACTGCTTGTCCATTCTCTCGTTTGAGACATAGGCATAGGTCGTTGTTTTGTTGACTGGTGCGCCAGACTCGCCGATCTGATAGACGGTCATTGTGATCGTTGTTGTGTCATATCTTCTAGACTCGGAGAAAGACTGGACATAGTAGGTCTTTTTTGCGCTCTCCTCGGTTACCGTTGAATAATCGGTGTCAATTACATATGACGCTTTTCCATCCACCACTTCAGGCTTTCCGTCTGTGCCAAGTTTGAGTTCATATCTCAAAAGTGTATCTAAGTCACCCTCTTTCCAAGAGGTGGCCGAATTCATTGCCGAAGAAATGAAATAGAAAATTAACGCGATGGCGATGGCACCGATGATTAAATATGGGAGTAATGTTAGAAACGGGCTGCGTTTCTTTGGCTGTTCATCCATGTTTGTGCCTCCTTATAGCAATACGCACTTTACCAAGTTTTTTGCGATTATCAATAGAAATGCTTTGTAGAACTACTCTATTTTGAGTAGAAATTACTCAGAAACCGTTGCTCTTTCTATGGTTTCATCGCTTATGATCTCATACATTCCCTGTGCGTCTTCTTTCTTTGCGAATGTACGGATTGCAAGGACTTTTACCGTTAATTTGTGTCTTCCAATAAGCACGACGATCGTGTCACCGGGATTCACGTCTGACATAGGTTTTGCGACCTTGCCGTTGATGAATACGTCCTTGTCGTCGCAGAGGTCTTTTGCGGTCTCTCTGCGTTTAATGATTCTAGATACTTTTAAATACTTATCGATTCTCATGAGTATGATTTTATCATAGTTTATGCCTTGTGTGACATATAGAGGGTGTGGACCAATCTCAGGATGTTTTCAAGGTCATTGAACCAGGTTGGTTTCTTCTCCAATCTGATTTTCAGTTTCTTCTCAACAAATGTGACTCTGATGCGGTTTAGATACGGCACCAAAGCGTTGAACAGTTCCTGTCCAATTCCGTTTATTCTTGAGAAACAATCATCCATTGTGATGTCGAGCGTGGTTTTTGTTTCTTCAATGCCGGCGAATTCTATGGAGCTGCCGAGCAAATCCACCCTCTTCTTTTGTATCAAGAGTTCAGCTTCCTTTGGAAGTTTTCCATAAACCTGACGCATCTTTTTGGCGATCGCAGTTATTTGCTCTTCCTTTTCGGCCGATTCTAGTTCTTGATAGAGTTCGATCTTATCGCTATTCTCAGCAAATCCCGTTGGAATATACGCGTCGATATTGAACACCTTCTTTGGCTTTGGCGGTTCTTTAACCACTCCGGTTTGCTTAGCCTGAATTGTTTCGTTGAGCATCTTCAAGTATAAATCGAGGCCGATTGTGTCGATGAAGCCCGCCTGTTCTGCACCTAGTATGTCTCCAGCACCTCTAATCATCAAATCCCTTTGGGCGATCTTGAATCCACTGCCGAGTTCCGTGAAGTCCTGGATGGCCTTTAATCTCTTTTGGGCATCCTCATTCATGTTTTTCTGAGGTTTATATAACAAGTATGCGTAAGCGATTCTATCGCCTCTGCCCACTCGTCCTTTTATCTGATAAAGCTGGGATAGTCCAAATTTGTCGGAATCCTCAACTATGATCATGTTCGCATTAGGAACGTCGATGCCGTTCTCAACGATTGAGGTGGCAATGAGCACGTTAATCTCTCCGTCGTAGAATTTCGCCATTACGTCTTCAACGTCTTGCTTTTCCATCTTGCCATGGACAACCCCGACAGATGCCTCTTGGACATTGTTCGCGATGCGGGACGCTACGTTGTATATAGTTGAGACCACGTTGTGGACATAGAATACCTGACCACTTCTAGCGAGTTCTCTTGCAATCAATTCATAGACAACGTCTTCTTTGTATGGGGTGACATATGTCTGAATAGGCATTCTTGATGCCGGGGCTGTATTGATTTCAGACATAGGCCTAATACCGATTAAAGACATTTGGAGTGTTCTAGGGATTGGGGTGGCTGATAAGGTCAAGACATCAACGCTGTGTTTGAGCTCTTTAATCTTCTCTTTTTGCTCAACGCCGAATCTCTGCTCTTCATCGATTATCAACAGTCCAAGGTTACTGAATTTAACCTCTTTTGAAAGAAGCCTGTGTGTACCGATGGCTAAGTCTATCTTCCCTTTTATCAAAAGTTCCAAGTCGAGTTTCTGCCTTGATTCTGGCACGAGCCTTGAAAACTGGGCGATGTGAACGCCGAATGTGGCAAATCTCTGAAGGGCGTTTTCGTAGTGTTGTCTCGCCAAAAGAGTCGTTGGGCAAAGGATTGCCACCTGTTTGCCGGCCGATATGGCTTTAAAGGCCGCTCTCATGGCAACTTCGGTTTTACCGAATCCGACATCGCCGCAAAGAAGACGGTCCATGATTTTCTCTGACTCCATGTCCATCTTTATCTCTTCTAGAGACTTAGCCTGATCGGGTGTTAATTCATATGGGAATTCATCTTCAAATCTCTTTTGAAGCTCGTCATCGGACGGGAAAGCGAACCCCGTCTCTTGAACGCGGTTTGCGTATAGCTCAAGCAGCCTGTCGGCAAGCTCGTTCATCTTCTCCTGAATCTTTGCTTTCTTTTTCTTCCAATCACCCGTTGAAAGATGCGACAACCTAGGTGCTGCGCCTTCTCTTCCGGAGTATTTGCGGACCAATCTGAATTGCTCTAATGGGACGTACAGGGTCTCGTTTCCGGCGTATGCGATTCTTAAATAATCTCTATGCACGCCATCCACTTCCATCGTCTTGATTTCTAAGAACTGTCCGATTCCGTTGTATTCATGGACGACATAATCACCCGGTCTCAAGTCTTCAAAGCTCTTGAGGATGGTCGCGGATTTAAATCTCGACGAGAATCTTGATGAGACAGACTTTTTACCAAAGATTTCGGTTGAGGAGATATATGTCGTGGAGATGCCAGGAATTTCAAATCCTGATGTGAGAGGCAGTTTGGCGATTCCCAATTTACCTAAAGGTAATTCAGTTCCTTGAACGTCTTCGTATTCCAAATCCACGTTGTTCAAGAATGATTTGATTGTGGAAATCTGATGATCATCCGCTAAGGCGATGACCACCTTGCTATTTGTCTCTAAATAGGATTGAACGGTCGGGATGATTCCGGCGATTCCCGTTGATGAGGTGACGATGCTTCTAGTCAAGAAAATAGGATCGCCTGGAAATTTCTGGAATTTGGTGCCATATATGATTCTTGAAGCAGGCGCTAAAGCGTCTTTTGACTTCATATAATGCTGAAGGTGAGTTGTTATTCTTCTTGCTTCGAATAATTCACGATAATACTTGGTGGATTCGCCCTCTAATGTTGTCATTGCGCCGGTGAATCCTTCTTGGTCGGCGATAAAGCAATATGTAGGCCAGAAATATGAAAGGATGGAATGAGGCATCTCTGTCGCCATTCCATAATATTTGTATGAAGCCGGGGTGTAGTTTCTACTTACGATATTCTCTAAATCTCTCAAGACGTTTTCGTTGAGCAAATCTTTATCCCCTGCAGGCATTCCTTCAGAGTCCAACGCAAGTCTTTCCGTTATATTCGTAGCAAACTCATTGATTTCCTCGTCGGTGAGATACATATCTGTTGCTGGCAATATCTCAATCTCCTTAAGCGATTCTTCGGAGCTTTGCGTTGCGACATCAAAGAACCTAATCGTATCAACCTCATCTCCAAAGAATTCAATACGGACCGGTTTCTGATAATTGACCGAGTAGATATCTAAAATGTCACCTCTAGATGCAAAAAGCAGGGACTGATCAACTTTGTTGACCCTGTTATAACCCATTTCGGATAACTGGTTTTTTAAATCATCGAGGTTAAATCTCGCGCCAACACGGATATCAAGCACCGCTTTTTGGAACTTCTTTGGATCAGGAAGGTATCTATGAAGCGCGCTTGGGTGAGTTACCAAGATTTTCGGTGCAGGTTTTAAAAGCTGGCTCATCGCGTAAAGTCTTTGAGCCATCAATTCTCTAGATGTAGATAAAGACTCCGCTCTAAGGAGTTCGTCAGCCGGGAAGAAAACCGCTTCTTCTTCCTTTAAGAAATTCAAAAGGAACTCATATGTTTTCTGAGCGCTATATTGGTTGTTGCACACAACAGCGTAATTACCCTTCTTTTTCTTGAAAATATGGGCGAAAAGTAAGCCAACTCCTGTCGCTCCATTAACGACAAAAGACCCTCTCTTATCCAAGAGGGGGGAGGTAAGATTCAATTTTTCTAGTTCATTGAATAATTCCGTTTCTTTTATCTCCTTACTTCATGCTGTTGTAGCGGTTCTGAGCAAAGGCAAAGTCTCTTTTAAGGATGTCGGTCAACGCTTTTGATGCGTTATCTAGCGCCTTCTCAATCTTTTCTTTACTTTCGCCTTGAGGTTTTCCAAGAACGTAATCGATTGGATTTTTGAATGGAGGTTCTCCGATTCCAACCTTGATGCGCTTAAATTTCTCTGTGCCAAGATTTTCGATTATGCTTTTGATGCCGTTATGACCGCCGCTTGAGCCATCGGCTTTGAGTTTGATTGACCCTTCTGGGATAGACATATCGTCATATACAACAATGATGTCAGAAATATCAATTTTATAAAAATTGACCGCTTCTCTTAATGATTGTCCAGACAGGTTCATATATGTTAATGGTTTTAATACCATTACATTGTCATCGAATGCAGAATTTTTAATTATGACGTATTCGCCTTTGAAACCCTCTCTTTCGATTGAATAGCCTAAAGAGTCGAGGAATTTGTCAACCGCCATAAATCCCATGTTGTGGCGGGTGCCCTCATATTCTTTTCCTGGGTTTCCTAATCCAACAATTAAAATCATTTATTTCACTTCCACATCAATCGGTTCTAAAGAAAGCTTGTTAACAACAGTAACAATCTTCTCAACCTTCTCGTAATCATAATATTCAACTGGTGTTGTTAAGAATGATGAATACATGGCAACCTGATCAGGTGAAGATTTCGGGTCGCCTGTAACCTTTTTGATCATAAGCTTCATGGCAAGCTTGTATCTCCAGTTAAGTTTGTTGATATCGAATCCGCCTCTCATCTGATAATAACGGACATGATATAAATCCAAGATGTTGCGGCTGATTATCTCTTTTCTTCCTTCTGGCGAAGGGAATGATAATCCGCTTGAGAAAATGAGGATGTGTTTATTGGACAAATCATCATAACGGGCAAGGAAATCGTCCAGTCCTTGTATTTTTCCATTTAAAACCCAGCCTCCGAAAATGAAGCAATCATATTCGTCGCGGTTCTTCCATTTGAATTTTTTTAATTGCATGACGTCTGCGCCAATTCTATTGGCGATGTCTTTTGCATATCTTTCTGTGGAGCCAGATGAACTCTCGTACAATACTATAGTTTTCATAACGGTGTAAGTTTATCACTCACCTTTTATAGATAAAAGATGTCGGAATTAGTAAAATATCAAACATGAGTGTAAAAGATTGGTTTTTAGATTTCGCTAGAGGCTCGGCGTTGGGACTTGGAATGGTGCCTGGAGTCAGTGCGGGAACCGTTGGTATTGTCGTCAACGTCTATGACAAATTGATTAACGGCATCTCTAATCTTAGAAAAGCATTTTTTAAATCGGTCTTAACCTTATTGCCAATCGGAATCGGTGCCGTGCTAGCAAGTTTGATTGTCTTATTTGCCGTACACAAAACGTTCAATTATGCGCCCGTGCTAATCATTTCCTTATTCGCAGGCCTGACAATAGGATCAATCCCACTACTCTATGACAACATCAGAGAAGATGGTTTCAATATCAAAAGCGTAGGCCTAATGATAATCGGCTTTGTGATTGCAGCGGGCATCGGCGTCTTATCCGCCATCAGCAAACTTTATTGGAGCTTCGATTTAAATTCTGTATTTATAACGGCACCTTGGTGGCTATATTTTGTGTTGTTTGTCGCCGGCTTCATAACCGCGATTGCCTGCATAGTTCCAGGTATATCCGGATCAATGATATTATTTATTCTTGGATTATATAATCCAATTTTGAATATGTTCTCATTGAGTGACCCTAATTCGGCATTCAACAATCACGACAGGATCCTTCCTGTTATCGGGTTGACTCTCATATTGGCCTTAGGCGTTATCGTTGGTTTAGTTGCCGCGTCTACTTTGATGAAAGCGTTAATTGCCAAACACAAAGTAATCACGTTCGACGTGGTTATCGGATTCGTATCCGGTTCAGTGGTGTCAATGTTCGCCAACCAAAGCATGATCACAGACGAAGGCAAATGGGTGTACTCTTTAGACATAACAAAACCGTGGATGTACGCTATTGCTGCAGCCCTTCTTGTAGCAGGTTTCTTTGCGTGTTTATTGTTGACAAAGAAAACAAAGTCAAAAAACTAGTCAATATATAAATTGAAAAATAATTAGCAAAAATAGCTATTTTTCTTTGACATTATTTATCCTTTCGCTATAAATAGGAAATCCACGGAGGAAAAAGTATGCCAAGAACACCTGAACAGAACGCTAATATTAGAGATAAAAGAAAAGCAAAGATCATGAAGAAAGCTTTAAAGCTTTTCGCAATAAATGGATTCGATAATGTCACTGTTGACGACATCACAGAGGAAGCAAATTGCTCACACGGCCTTTTCTACCACTACTTCCAGACAAGAGAAGATATCTATAATGAGTTGATGAAAGTTAAACGTGAACATTACGCAAAATATGACGCAATGTTGACAGAAGCCTTTAACACCAGAGGCAAGAAAGGGTTGGACATTCTCTGCGATTATCTCGAGTTGATGAGTTCCGCAAACGAAGATGTCATTTATTATTCAAGATTAAAGGTAATATCTGGCTTTGCTACAAAGACCAAGGAATCAAATTTAATCGGTTACGATTACATCGATGGTGTTGTCAATCTCATCAAGCAGGCTCAAGAAGACGGTGATGTGAAAGAAGGCGATCCAAAGCAAATTGCTCTCATACTTATCGACTTCGCAAATGGCATCTCCTACAGAAGATTGTTTGCAGAGGAATCGGAATTTGAAGTTGTTCCTGCTTCTCTCATGAAGAGCTTCTTCGCTAAATAATCTAATAACAAAAAAGTAAGTCCGCTTTAGCGGATTTTTCTTTTACCCTAACAGTTCCTCGTATGCTTCGAAATCTTTTAGGTGTTTCATGCAAAACACCACAATTGGCGCGTCGCTATGATCGTTCAAGAAATCTTCAACGGTATTAATTGCTATTTGAGCTGCCGTTTTGCTCGTGAATCCACGTTCTCCAACGCCTATAGCCGGAAAACATATTGATTTACATCCCTTGTCCATAGCGGCCTTTAAAGAAGAAATATAACAATTGATCAAGTCTGTTGTCTCTTTTTTGCTGGGCCTGTCTTTGAATTTTGGCGCAACAGTGTGAATAACGTATTTGCAAGGAAGATTGTAAGCATAGGTTACCTTTGCAGATCCGGGATTCTCATCATGTTTTTGCTTCTTCATTAATTCATCACATTCATTTCTAAGTTGAAGACCGGCGGCAGAGTGGATGTCATTATCAACGCAGTGATGTCCAGGAACGAAACAGCCTAGCAATGTTGTTGAGGCAGGATTAACAATGCAATCAACTTTAACCTTAGTTATGTCGCCTTGAATCAATCCCACTTTAGAAATTGATGAGGCGGTTATGTCGTTAAGAGTCATGACGCGACATTTAGATAATTCATATCTAAGAAGAGCGTTTTGAGCAGAGTAAAAAGAATCTGGAAGTCTAGATGGCCTTTTGAGGTTCATTAAATCCCTAAGGGCGCGTCTTTTATCCCTAATTTCACTTGTGTGAACGATGACGCCTTTGAACTCGGGCATCGAATCGTATAAATACTTAAGTAAATAATCTACAGTTTCAGAATAAGTGGCCATATTACAAATTATCGATAGCGTTCTTTAATGAATCGAGCTGGTCAATGTCAAAATCAAGATCCAAATCCTCATTTTCAAATACGGTTTTTGGACGGTTATTCTGAGTGTTTGTCTTCTTAGGATTGTTGGTGGTGATAGGAAAAGGGATGCTTTTCGTCCTGCTCACAGCTTTTAAAAATAGAGTAATGGCGGAAGTCATGGATAAACCAAGTTCTTCTAGCACATTTTCAGCGTTAGTTTTGATTTTGTCATCAATTCTTAAATTTATAGTAGTCTTCGACATTTTTTGCTTATTAACCTTATTATATTTTGTAATGATAATGTAATGCAGTTAACATTACAAGATTTTAAGAAATGCAAAAATAACTGTTAATAGAAGAAATAACACAAACAAAAATATCATTTTTATTCGATAACCACTCGTTACTTTGTTACCTTTTATTTAGATATTTAAGATACAAAACACAAAAAATATCAAAAAAACTCCTAAAGATAAAAATAAATGTTTCACGGGATATAAGCATAAGAAAAAGGGCTAATCGCCCTCTTTTCGCTTTTCTTAGTGGATCTTAGTTATTTCCACAAATCTGCCATTTGCAGCAATCTTTTCGGCAGCCTTTTCTAATAGTGCGCGGTCTGTCGATAAGGCAAACACCGCGGAACCCGAACCAGTCATCGCTGTCATCGGTAGTCCCATCGATTTTAGATCATTAACGATCTCAGACACTTCAGGTAGAAGAGAGGAGGCTGGTTTATATAAATCGTTACCGATGTTTGCAGCAAGCAATTCATCATCACCATTTTCCAAACCTTTTATAACCAATTCCGTTTGGCATTCGGTCCTCTCAAAAGTGTCGCATATATCAAATATCGCTTTCGTTGACAAACCTTGAGATGGCTTAACAATGAGACAATGGTACTTCTTTTTACATTTTAATTCTTTAAGATTTTCACCAATTCCGGTCACTAAAGCAGGTTTACAAAGCAGGAAGAAAGGAACATCGGCCCCAATCTTTTTAGCTATATCAAGAACCTTTTGGTCATTAACGTTAATGCCTTTCATCTTACATACGGCAGATATAACGCAGGCGGCGTTGCTTGATCCTCCGCCCATACCAGCAGCGAACGGGATTCTTTTGTGGATTACTATTTCGAATCCATCATTGAATCCGAAAACAGATCTCATTTCTTCAACGGCGCGATAGCATAAATTGTTCTGCATCGAGGCCAAACCCAAATCATCACAAGTAACGCAAGTGGAGTTCCCGTCACGGAACCTGTTAATCTCAATAATGTCATGAAGCTCAACAGGCAGTACGACCATTTCTAAATCATGATACCCATCATCTTTTTGACCCAAAACCTTGAGTGATAAATTTATTTTTGAATATGATTTCAATATTAGTGAACTAGGTTTGAAAAACATTATTTGATACCTCTTAAGATGCTGAGATATTGGTTGAGAGAAAGATTCTCAGGGCGAGCGTTCTCTTTTATGTTGCATGAAAGAAGAACGCATCTAGCTTTCTCGGAATCGCCTAGATGACGAGATAAGTTATTGAGTATCGTTTTTCTTCTGTTGAGGAAGAGGGCAGTGGTTAATTTATTGAGAGCAACACACTCTTCAAGGTCTCTATTATCATTGAATGTTATGGAGAATACGGTTGAATCAACATGTGGGGCAGGGCTGAATGATGTACGGGGAACATTAAATTCTCTAGCTATTTTCCCCCTATATTCTATAAGTATCTGCAAAGGACCATATTCGTTTGTGTTTATTTTCGCTGCCAATCTGTTAAAAGCCTCTTTTTGAACCATAAAAACGGCTTTTTGCGCAGTTTTTGAGCCTAAAAGAACTTTTTCTATAATTCCTGAGGTGATGTAATAAGGGAGGTTTCCGATTATTTTTGAGTATGGTGCATAATCCCATTTCATCGCATTTCCTTGCGTTGGATTTATGGTGTTTGATTCAGCAAAATCATTCTTTAATTTAGTGACCAACCCTTCATCAATGTCGATTAATTGAGTCTTAGCGCCTGCTTCGTTGAGGAAGAACGATAAAGAGCCAGCACCAGAACCGATTTCAAGAACGTAATCATCTTCATTGATGCCAAGGCAACCAACAATCCTTTCACAAGCGTCAGAATCAATTAAAAAATTTTGACCCACTTCATGTTTGGCTAACAATTTATACTGTTCGATTGTTGCAAAGTATTCTTCTTTATTCATATAGTGCTTTCTCTAAATCTTCTCTTGAGATACCAAGACAATTGCATCTCTTTACAAAAGATTTCGCATTAGTATGCCCCAATTTGAGCTTTTCTTCTAGCATTACGCGTTTTTGGGCCGAATTATCGAATCCCAATAAACCAAGATCGACCAAATCCGAATGCGTGATGGTGGGTGTGGTAGGGGATGTTGCTGGGATTAGGTTTTCCAAGGCCTCCAAAATAGTTTGTTTATCAGATTCGGCAACCCCGACCTTATGTTTCTTTATACATTTATCTTTAGGAACGTAGGCGTGAATTAATCCAGGTATTTTTGAATCCAAAACATCCCTTATTCTTTTGCCTGGAGAATCTGGATCGGTAAGTACGATTATCGTCTTGCTTTCTTTAAGTTTTCTAATGTATTGAATTATGTCTTCTGGAACCGCGGAACCGTTTGTCATTACAATCTCGCAATCAAGAAAAGAGGATAAAAGATCTTTGTCCGTCTTTCCTTCAACAACAATAGCGACACCGGAGTTAAAACTTGAATAATTCATGTGCATTCCTATCCGTGATATCAGATGCTTCTTTGAGAGAAATCCCTCTAATCTCCGCAATTTTTTCGAGAATTACAGGGATATATTTTGGCTCATTCACCTTTCCTCTAAATGGTGTTGGAGCCATATAAGGGGAGTCTGTTTCAACGATCAACCTATCTTCCCTGCAAGCTTTAACACACTCTTTTGGGGTTATTGAATTCTTGAATGTTACAGGGCCGTCAAAACCGAAATAAGCACCGATTTTCGCAAACCTCTCCATCATCTCCGGAGAACCGCTATAACAATGTAAAACAAAACCGTTTTCTATAGGGTGTTCAACTAGCAAATCATATGTGTCTTGAGATGCGTCTCTAGCATGAATCGATACTGGTAAGCCCAACTTATTAGCCAATTCAATTTGTTTAATGAACCAGATCTTTTGGTTTGCGTGCTCAGACTCTTCTTTGAACCAATGATAATCAAGACCGATTTCACCGATTGCTACAACCTTATCTTCCTTTGCCAGTTTTTCTATTTCAAGAAGCGCATCTTCAGAAATGTTTTCCAAATTTTCCGGATGAAAACCAACGGCAGCAAAAACCGCATCGTATTTATGAGCTAATTCAACGGCTGTTTTAGAGCTTTCTAGATCCCATCCTATACAGATAATTTTACTAACACCATTTGCAATAGCTGCTTCAATCGATTGAGAAGCGGTGGTAAGTAGTTGTTCGTCGTTTAAGTGGCAGTGGGTATCAATCATGTTATTTACCTACACAGAATCTCGAGAATATTTCGTCGGTGAGATCAAGTGTGATCTTCTCACCAATCAACTCTTCACAGGCAGCATAAGCAGAAAGCAGACTTGCGGAAACAAGATCGATTGGAGCCATATTCAAGCAGTCGTTTTTGGCATCGTTAAGCAGTAATTGAATTCTTCTTAAGATAGCCATTTGTCTCTCATTGGAAAGTGAAGGGGTGTTGAAGTCTTTCTCTTCAATATTGAGTTTAAGTTTGATTTGTTTGGTTAATTGTGAAACATCCTTGTTTGCAGCGGAAATCTTGATGAAATCTCCGTCTATTTTGCATAAATCACATTTATTCATTGCGATAATGGTTGGTTTATCGCCTATTTTTGCAAGGATTTCCTCATCTTCATCATCCATTCCTTTAGTTGCGTCGACAACCAAAATGACAAGCTCTGATTCGTTTATTGCGGACATGGACTTTTCAATACCGATTTTTTCTATATCCCCAGCGTTATCTCTGATTCCCGCCGTGTCCAACAAATGGATTGTTATTCCATCTAAATACGCATCGCCTTCCACGATGTCTCTTGTTGTGCCTGGGATATCCGTTACTATTGCTTTATCCTGGTCAAGAAGTGCATTCAATAAAGAGGATTTGCCTGCGTTAGGTTTTCCGACGATCGCAACCTTAACGCCGTCTTTAATTATTCTTCCGGCTCTTCCTTGTGTGAGAAGAGAAAGAACATTTTTGTTTATCTCGTCGATTGAGGAGACGATCTTTTCCTCATTGGCCTCTTCGATATCCGTATACTCCGGATAATCAATATTAACCTCAATCAAAGACAGGAGATCCGCTATTTCTTTCTTAAGCGGTCTAACAAGTTCTGTGCTTTTGCCACCGAGTGACATAAGAGAAAGGTTCTTGGCTTCCTTTGTTGTTGCGTTAATCAAATCGTTCACAGCCTCCGCTTCGATGAGGTTCATCTTTCCATTAAAGAACGCGCGCGATGTAAATTCTCCTTTAGAGGCATATCTAGCCCCTTTGGATATGAGCAAAGAAATAATCTCGTTCGCAATGAGCATTGAGCCGTGACAGGTTATTTCGATTGATTCTTCGCCCGTCATGGATGAATTTGTTGGATAAAGGAAAAGCATGACATCGTCTACCGGCCTATCTCCATCCATTATCTTTCCGTGAGCCATCTTTCTAGACTCTACAGGCGTTATGGTTTTAGAGAAGATGTCGTTGAACAAACTAAAAACACCATCGCCGCTGCATCTAATAAGGGCGAGTGCGCTTTTGAGTGGAGGTGTTGCTAATGCAACGATAATATCCTGTTTAGCTTTCTCCATATTAATGTTCTTTGCGAAGCTTTCCTTTTAATGAGTGAATTCTAATTGAACCACCTTGCGTTCCAATTAATTCCTTGGCGTAGGCAATTGCCTCGGCTTGAGTTCTAAACAACTTGATTGCCTTCTTTCCTGAGGCTAACTTGACTTGCCATTTTCCGGAAGTCTGCTGTTTTGAGATGTGGTATACACGTGGTCTATCGTTGTAATTGTTTTTCTTATCTTCTGCGGCTTGTTTGCGTTCTTGAGCTTCTTCCTCTTCCTCAGTGTCTTCTGAAGCCTCTACAATCTCGATTGAGCGATCATCAGTCTTTGTTTCTTCAATGTCATCGGATGGACCTTCGACAACCTCCTCTTTAGCGGTGAAAGTAATGTTGGTTGTAGAGGAAACAATCTCCTCTTCACCCTCTTCTGGAGGAAGGATAACGGTTAAAATCTTTGATATTCCATTGTTGATTGCGACGAACACGATTCCCAAAAGCACTGATAACACCACAATGGTAGCCATGGTTACGTAGATGGCAATATCGGTGGCGGCTATGATTGCAAACGTTTTCTTAACATCCCATAAAGGAAGGAGTGCGGCACCAGAGAATGCGACATAGAGAATTCCTGATATAGCACCATACCATGGGGATTTTTTGTATGAGACTTCAAATACGCAATAAGAAACGATGTTGATCAATGCGATTGCAGAAAGCCAAACCACAAATCCAAAATCAAGAAGCGCCGCATAATTTCCGGCAACACATAAAGCGACGGTCTCATAACAAACAAGAATGAATGATGACACGACGGCTATTGATCTGATGAGGGATACAATTCTTGCATCTTCCTTTAGTGTGAAGACGCTGATAAGTGATGACACGAACCCTGTGAGTCCTCCAACGGCGACGATGATTACAGAAAACAAGAAGAATATGTGTTCAACTGATACATCGGATTTAACGAAGTCAGGGAGCACAAAAAGCGATACGATTGCAAAGATGGATGTTGCTGCGACAATTCCATTTAATATAGCTGCGACGGTGTGTTTTGTTTTGTTTGTCATAATTTATCCTCGCAAACATTATTTTGCTTTTCATAAATAAAAACAAGATGGAGAACCATCTTGCTTTATGTTTTAGTCTACGTATTTGATGGTGATTGCTCTATCAGCGCCTTCGCCATAGCTTTCGGTTTTGATATGAGCCATTCCATTAAGTGCGTTGTGAACCACCCTTCTTTCGTCCGGTGTCATTGGATCAAGCTTCGCATCAACATGGCTCTTCACGACATCTTTCGCTGCTTTTTTTGCCAAGTAAGTGATACGGGAGTATTTGTCCTCTTTATAGCCTCCAACATCGAGAAGGATTCTGTATCTATGATGGAATTTGTTAGAGACTGCAAGTCTATCAAGTTCATTAAGTGCCTGAAGCGTCTTGCCGTTCTTTCCGATGAGAACAGGGTTTCTTTTGGAGTCGATTGTGATTCTGATGATCTCATCCTCGACTGAAGCTTTGGTTTCGATTTCGATTCCCATAGCTCCGATTGCTGTTTTGAGATATTCCTGAGCGAATTCTGCAGCATCATCGGCATCATAAACTTCAATGACGGCTTTCTTAGAGAATAAGCCTTTCTTTTCTTCAACCAACTTATAGACGATCTGTGATTCAGAAACGCCATATTCAGCTGCTGCTGCGCTGATGCACTCTTCGAGTGTTTTACAAGTGAACTGTTTCATATTCGATTATCTCGCTTTCTTGTTCTTCTTTGCCATGATCGACTGTGTAATCAATGTCTGTGCCAATGAGATGAGTGCACCGACCGCCCAATAAAGACCCATTGCTGCAGGAAGAGCGAAGCCCATGATGATTGTGAAGATAACCATGAACCAAGACATCATCTTCATGCTACTACCATTCTTATCTTGTGCAGGGTTTGCAGAGGTTTTAGGGATTGATTTGAGTTTCTTTTTATTGATCCACTGTGGAATCATCATTGCGCCTATCTGGAAGACGGCCATCGCAATGAACAATATTGCCGCTGTCCACCAACCGGTTGCGTTTGTTGCCCAACCTTTAGAGAAGTTGGTTAAGACCGATGAGATCGTATCAGACAATCTTAAATTCAAGATAGAACCAGATGCCAAGACCGATGATCCTTGCATTGCGCCCCAAACACAGATGAATACAGGGAATTGAACAACAAGCGTAATGAGCATTGATAATGGATTAATCTTGTTTCTCTTGTAAAGAGCCATCTGCTCCTGCTGGAGTCTCTGAGCCTCATCTTTGTTTGTATTTGAATTTGGATATTTAGCCTGAATCTTTGCTAGCTGTGGCTGTAACGCCTGTGTTCTTTGCTGATCAAGGGTGCTCTTAAATGTCGCAGCTAAGATTAACAAACGAACGATGACAGTAACGATAAGGATGGATAAAACCTGTCCAAGACCAGATAACTGTGGGTCAATTCCGTATGCGATAACATCAATCAGTGATGCGACTGGGTAAACGATTAAGCCTTCGAAGAATCCTTTTTTCCAAGCATCTTTCCATGTCTTCTGTGTAACGTTAGCGGAAATGTTTGATGAGTTGCCGTAATGTCCGAAGTAACCAGGTTTTGTAGAGATGCAGCTTCTTGCGTTTGCAAGTTTTGCGTTGATTTGGTTCTTGTAAAGGTTTGCGAAATCGTTTTGTGGAACCTGATCCTCGCCGATTTCTGCAGCGATTTCTTCATTCCAAGCGTCCCATTGTCCCCATAATTCATCAGAACGGACACCGTCTGTTCCGACAACTCCAGAGAACTTAACATAACCGTAGTTCAAAAGGATGCTTTCGTAGTTGATGTCGCTTCCATCAGCCTTTCCTAAGGTGTCTGGATCGCTGAAAACGTTAATCATTGCTGCGGTTAAGTTTGATGCAGTGATTTGATCGGCTGGAGCCAAATCTTTGTTCTTTTCTTCAATTGCAGTGGCGAGAAGTTTCTCATCCATAGCCTTGAAGTATGAGTATGATGGTACTGCGTAGTTATTGCTTACAGCTGTTGCGATGATTGAGTCTAAGAACTCAGCCTTCTTTGCTGTGTAGCGTGTTGTAATTCTTTTTGTTGAGTCATTTTTCTCAACAGTTTCTGTTCCGACAGGAATATAAGCAAAAACGCCGGAATCGCTTCCGTTAAGCTTAACTGTCCAATATTTCTCGTTACCACTTTCCTTGAATGCTTCAGGGATGGATTCAACATTATCAACATAGACGGTAACGCCCATGTCGTATGTATAAGCAATATTGGCTTTATCGATGTTAGAGCAGAAGTTTTGTGTGCATCCAGTTAAAAGGACGACACCGAGTGCGATACCCAAAAATGAGTAAAGTTTCTTTTTATTGCCCTTATTCAATGTTTTTCTCCGATCTTCGCCAAAGACGAAACCAATTCAGTTTTGTTTGATTGGAATGAGGTCGGATCGTAGGTGGTTCTTACGATAATAATCAAATCTAAACTCTTACATAAATCCATTACATCGCAGAACATCGCTCTGATCTGACGCTTGATGCGGTTACGTGTTACTGCATTTCCGTTTTTCTTGCTGACACAGATGCCAATTCGAGGTTTGCCCTGTGAATTGTCACGGAAATGTATTACGTAGGATTTGCTTCTTTGAGTAGGGGTGTTACGAATAATTTCGTTAAATTCCTGATGTTTTAAGATACGGTTATCTCTAATCACAATATACCCCTAAATAAGAAAAAGACGCCAAATTAGGCGCAGAGTCTAGCTCTTCCTTTTGCTCTACGACGAGCAAGGACTTTACGGCCGTTGTGTGAAGCCATTCTTGTACGGAAACCTGCCATATGTGCATGTTTGATTTTAGATGGTTGATATGTTCTTTTCATTGCGCTTTTCCTCCGAGTTTTACTAGCGTGCGAAATGATTATAGAGATTTCAATTGCCTAAGGCAACAAGAAAACGCGCGTATATGCATAGTGCTAAATGTGAATAAGTTATACACATCTGTGTGCATAACACAAGAAACGCAAGAAGGCATCGAAACAAACGATGTGTGGATAAGTGAAATTAGACTCAAGACACTATCGAAAGAATTTTTAGAGGTATTTTATCCACAAAGTTATCCACCATAAAAAGATGTGGAAAACTTAAGAATTATCGATAAAATGCGATTATTTCGATAGTTTTTTATGTGGATAACTAGGTTTTCCACCAAAAAGCGTAATTTTTCATGTGCGTATGTGGTAAACTTTTCGAGGTAAAAATTATGGGATTAACAGTAAGTCAGTTAGCGCAGGTTTGGGATCGCGCATTAGCAAAGATAAAAGAAGGCATCGCCGACAAAATTACATATGAGAGTTTTTTCACGGATTCATATATCTACAGTCTTGATGGAAACATCATCACTGTTGTTGTGAATTCTGATTTAGCCGCAAGTGTTATATCTACGAAATACGAATCGTTGGTTGACGAAGTATTGAGACAAATTACAGACATGTCTTTTACGGTTAATTTCGTATCCTCTGATAAAGCGCAGTCAAAACCAAAGGCTTCTTCGACCGACAAGCAACCTTTCTTCAGCGACTCAAAGATTGATCCGAAGTTTACCTTCGAAACATTCGTTGTCGGAACTTCCAATAGAGAAGCATATCAAGCATCGGTTTTAGCTGCTAAAGACCCAGGAAAATTCTACAATCCAGTCCTTATTTTCGGTGATTCCGGTTTAGGAAAGACACATTTGCTTCATGCAATTGGAAACACAATCAAAGAATCGAAGCCTGAAATGAGAGTCTTATATGTTAAGGCGCAGGACTTCCTTGATGAGTATATAAAGTACGTTAAAAACGACAGCAATGGCGTTGGCTTGGTGGAGTGGTTCAAAGCATCTGTTGATGTGCTTTTGGTTGACGATGTTCAATTCTTGGCCAACAAACAGAAAACAGAAGAGACATTCTTCTCAATCTACAATTATTTATATTCAGCCGGAAAGCAGGTTGTCATCACCTCTGATAAGCATCCAAGCTTGTTAAACGGCCTTGATGATAGACTCAAGACGAGGTTTGTCCAAGGACTTCCTATCTCGATCGAGAAACCAGAGAAAACAGTCTGCGAGCTCATTTTGAGAAAGAGGATCGAGCAAAAAGGAATGACAATATCCGATTTCGATCCAGAAGTCATAACTTACTTCGCTTCCAAATTCGGAAATAACGTAAGAGAGCTCGAGGGCGCTTTCGACAGAATGTTCTTCTACATAACGAATTTCAAAAATGTAGATCACATCGACCTTCCTACCGCGATTGAGTCGGTCAGATCGTTGGTGAACGTTAAGGAAGATGAGGAAACATTGTCTCAAGATAAAATCATCAGCACCGTTGCCGAGTATTACGGTTTAACACTCACCCAGGTGACAGGCACTTCTAGACAAGCGAATATCGCTCTCGCTAGACACATATCCATGTACTTGATTAGGAGTTTATTGGACATTCCGTTCAAGAAGGTCGGAGACAGATTCGGTGGCAAGGATCACACAACCGTCATGAACGCCGTTGAGAAGATAGAAAAGTCGCTGAAGACGGACGAACAGCTTAGAAAAGCCATCGACGATTTGGAAAAAAGGATAAACGGTTGATAAGTCTGTGGAATAAAAGCATAGAGACCATCGAGAAAAACCGAGTTATCCACAAATCCACACACGCATTAATATTATTAATATAATATATATAATATAAATATAGATAAGGAGAACCTTATGAAATTCACTATCGCAAAAGACGAATTATTAAAAGGATTGTTATCCGCAGGACACGCTGTTGGAACAGCTTCCGCAAACCCAACTCTTTCAAGCTTTAAGTTGGAAATGACCGGGAAGGGACTAGAAATAACATCTTCAAACGGAGACATATCCATCTGGACGCTCATCCCTGAATATAGAGGTGAGAACCAAATCATAAGAAACTCCTCGCTTGGTTCGGTTTTAATCAACGCTAGAATAGTTACAGAAGTCGCTAAGCGTCTCAGTGGAAACGAGGTCACTATCGAAATCATCGACAACGCGATCGCGAAAATCGATGATGGCAAATCTTCATTCAAATTAAACTGTATGGATGCGGATGAGTATCCTGACATTGATTTTGATAAAAACGGGAGTTCATTCGTGGTTGCGTGTGATGCTCTTTCTAAGTTAACTGCACAGACCGCGTTCGCCGCTTCGGATAAGAACCGCCCAGTTTTGGGTGCGGTTAATTTCAAGGCAGAAGCCGGGAATTTAACGGCTACCGCTACAGACTCTGCAAGATTGTCAAGGAAGACAATTTCTGTTGAACCAAACCTTAGATTCTCCGCCAATATCCCAGCAAAAACCTTATCTGATATCGTAAAAATGTTCGATAACGTCGAGGAAGTTGAAATATCAGCTTCAAGAGAGAAGATCGTTTTCTCATTCGGCACAACAATCGTCACATCAAGACTTATTTCCGAAGATTATCCTGTGTCCAGCTCAATCGTTCCACAGGTTTTCAATTACTATCTTGAAATCAACTCACAACAGCTTTTAAACGCTATCGATCGTGTGTCCATCCTTTCAAGCGACAAAGCTTCTGTTGTCAAGCTTTCCATGACAGCCGATAACGTTGAAATTTCCTCTTCATCAGACCAAAACGGTTCGGGTATCGAGAAACTCACAACCATCCAATTCACCGGCGATAGACTCGATATCGCGTTCAACGCATCCTTCGTTTCTCAGGCGGTTAAAGCCCTTGGATGCGAAGACGTAACATTCTCGTTTGTAGGCGAAATGAGGCCATTCGTCATCAAAAACCCTGAAGATGATTCCGTGGTCGAATTAATCACCCCAATGAGGATGAGATAAGCCTTTTTAGGCCCTT
>JAKSVF010000020.1 GCA_024408235.1 Bacilli bacterium | reverse complement strand
ACTGCTGAACGTGGAGTTTCGATCATTGTACCAATGACGTAGTCGAGTTCAACACCTGCTGCAGCGATGAGCTTCTCTGCTTCTGCTGTAACGATCTTCTTGCAGAACTTGAATTCACGTGCTGCAACGACCTGTGGAACCATCATGGATGCTGTAACCTTTGTTCCGAGGTCTTTCTGAGCGCGGAGAGCTGCTTTGATGACAGCGCGGCCCTGCATAGCACCGATTTCTGGATAGACAACGTCGAGACGGCAGCCACGGAGACCCATCATTGGGTTTGTCTGGTGGAGCCACTCGATTCTTGCTTTAACCTTTTCAACTGGCTTGCCAGCTGCGTTAGCTAATGCGACGACATCTTCTTCCTTGATTGGGAGGTATTCGTCGAGAGGTGGATCGAGTAAACGGACGTTGATGTTGATGTTCTTTCCGCCCTTGTTTGCTGCCATATACATGTTGTAGAAGTCTTCTTCCTGGAACTTCTCTAACATATCGAGATACTTGCATCTTTCTTCTGTTGTGTCTGCAAGGATCATCTGCTGCATGATGAAGAGTCTGTCTTTACCACGGAACATGTGTTCTGTACGGCAAAGTCCGACTTTCTGAGCACCGAATCTGACTGCGTTTGCAACTTCTTCTGGTGTGTCTGCGTTTGCATAAACGTGCATGTGAGCATACTTGTCTGCCCAGTCAAGGATCTTAACGAAGTTCTCGTTGTCGCCGCCTTCTTTTGTTTCGACTGCGCCGAGGTAGATTTCACCTGTTGAGCCGTTGATGGAGATGATGTCGCCTTCTTTGAATGTGTGGCCACCAAGTTCCATTGTCTTAGCTTCTTCGTTGATCTTTGCGTCGCCGCAACCTGTGATACAGCACTTGCCGATCTGTCTTGCAACGACTGCTGCGTGTGATGTCATACCACCACGCATTGTGAGAATACCAGCTGCAGCGACCATACCGCCGAGATCTTCTGGAGATGTCTCTGCACGGACGAGGACTAACTGAGCCTTCTTGTCAGCTGCGATAGCTGCCTGTGCGTCTTCTGCTGTGAAGACGATCTTACCAACTGCTGCACCAGGGCCTGCTGCGTTACCGTGTCCGATGACAACAGCTTTCTTTAATGCTTCTGGAACGAATGTTGGGTGTAATAACTGATCTAATGATCTTGGGTCGACTCTGAGGAGAGCTTCTTCTTCAGTGATGAGGCCTTCCTTGACGAGGTCTGTTGCGATCTGGAGACCTGCAACACCTGTTCTCTTACCGTTACGTGTCTGTAAGAAGTAGAGAACTCCGTCTTCGACTGTGAATTCGAAGTCCTGCATATCCTTGTAGTGTGCTTCAAGGAGTTTTGCAGATGTGACGAGCTGCTCGTAGATAGCTGGCTGCTGTTCCTTTAATGCATCGATCTTTAAAGGTGTTCTGATACCAGCAACGACGTCTTCACCCTGAGCGTTGATGAGGTACTCAGCGAAGATCTTGTTAACACCATCAGTTGGCTGTCTTGTGAAGCCGACGCCTGTACCTGATGTGTCACCCATGTTACCGAATGCCATTGACTGAACGTTGACAGCGGTACCCCATGAGTAAGGGATGTTGTTCATCTTTCTGTAGAGATTTGCTCTCTCGTTGTCCCATGAACGGAAGACTGCAGCGACTGCTTCGAGTAACTGGACTTCTGGATCTGTTGGGAATTCTTCGCCGAAGACTGACTTGTAGTATTCCTTGTATTCAGCAACGAGTGCCTTTAAGTCTTCTGCTGGGATATCCTTATCTGTTGCATATCCCTTAGCTTCCTTTAATGCTTCGAGCTTTGCGTCCATAGCGGTACGTGGGTGGCCTTTAGCAATATTTGTGTACATTAAGATGAAACGTCTGTAGCAGTCATATGCGAATCTTTCGCCTGCTTTTGCAGCCATAGCTGCGACTGTTTCGTCGTTTAAACCGAGGTTAAGGATTGTATCCATCATACCTGGCATAGAGACTCTAGCGCCTGAACGAACAGAGACTAAGAGTGGGTTTGGGCCGTGTCCGAATGACTTGCCTGATCTTTCCTGAAGAGCTTTGACAGCTGCCTTGATTTCAGCAACAAGGTAATCTGGGAGCTTCTTGCCAGATTCGCTGTAAAGAGTGCAAGCTTCTGTTGTGATTGTGAATCCATCTGGAATTCTGATTCCGATGTGAGCCATCTCAGCGAGACCTGCGCCTTTTCCTCCGAGAAGAGGCTTACCTAATCCGTAAGCATCACCGAAGGCATAAACGTATGTTTTGTTTGACATATTGTCCTCCATAAATGCAATAAACATTACATTGCGGTTGTGATTTTATCACATGAAATGTACTTAGGGAAATATTTTGTAAAACAAACAATCATTAAAAAGAATAAGCGCCATTTGAATGTGCGAACGGAAGCAATCAAGTCTCAAAAGTCACTATGAATTACTCTCAAAGTACAATTGTTTGTGTCTAAAAAACAAATCAGAAAATCTCTGAAGAATGACTTTTCGAATATCGCTTTGGAATCTTCATCCCCGGCATGGTAAACGATTGTGTTATATTTCATTCCTAATCCCGAGACATATTCCCCATCATCCCTGGTTATCATGAACCACGCCAAAGAGGAAAAAGGGTCTTTGAAGTCATCGAATGTTTGATGTGCGTATTCATAGCAGCATTCTGATTCTTCCATGCTTTCAACAAACCAATTGATTTCCTTATTGTAAAAATCAACTGCATACTCATCAGACCCAAAATTCAAATAGTCGTCAAATTGCTCTATTCTATCCGCAACATCGAGATCAAAAACCAAAATACTCGTATGTTGATGTGTTGAGCAACGATTATAAGGTTTCGCAACGGTTGCTCCCGAAAAAAGAGAACATCCAAATCTATCGTCTAACCTATTAACGAATTGTTCAGTTACTTCCATATCGGTCTTTCTTGGAGAGCATTTGGAAAGCAATGATGCGATTCCTAAAATAGCAATAGCAACTAATTTACTAAAATATCGATTAATCACCCGAAATAAACCAGCCACATTAACTCTCCAAGATTGATGTATACGTAACTATTGATCCGTTGTTTGCAAGGCCATTAGCATAAGTAATGAAGCGATAATCGCAAAATACATAAGAGGCAGCGACACATCCCGCTAAAAAATTGGTTGATATTAGAACGCTTACTGAGACTCCCGGATTCAAAAGGATTGAATTGTTGATATTTGATAAGTTCCAATTTCTTGCATCATTTGCAAAACACATTTTCTCATTGTACTCGAGTGTAATTGGAACGGAAGCAATGTTGGTGATGCCTATGTTCCACTTTCCATTATTCTTTCCATTATTGGACATTTCCAAAAACGGACTATCAGCACGGTAATGTATCGATATAGTTTGGTTTTGATTTTCTAAATCGTTTCCATACACATAATATTTAGAGTTTCCCTTCTTAAAGCAAAAGGATACGAATCTATTGCTTGCATTTTGAACGATTCTAACAAATCGAGTTCCCTGGGTTTCTACAGGCAAAGAAATAACATCTGCCGTGTTTGACCAATTCAGCGCCGTTGTCTCACTAACGGTGTGACTTACGTACTCAAAAGTATCAGCAAACGATGTGTTGTTTAAGACTCTAAACAGCCAGGAACCGTTATCTTTCCCGAGCAAGGTAATTGCGTGTGGCCTCAAGTTTTTTGTTTGTAATTCCCTGTTAATATACCCATTTGCCGACACTTCATCTCCGAATGTAATATGAAGTTTTGAGGAATCTAAGTAGGCGACCGCAAGAGAAGAAGCGGCAAGATTCTCTGATATGATGACATCAGCGTACGATCTGCGGCCAATAATTATATTTTTTAGATCCGAAAGGTTTGACCAATTTTTACAATCGTCATAATTACCTAATTTTGAATTATAAAGAACGGTTCTTATGTCGCTTGAAAAATTATTTAATCGGACCGTGTAATTTGATGCAGTTTTGCTAATAATTTCGGGATAAATAAGCTCGGTAAAATCAACGTCTATCTTGATATTAAACGTTGAAAGATACCCATCACGAACTAAATCGTCGAATCTATGAACAAGTTCACCAATAGGCCCATCATAATCAAGGCTCGTGTCAAAGTTATACGTATCGGAAATGGTAAATCGATGATTGACGACATCCAATCCCAAAACATCACAACGGCCAATAGATAATGCCAAATCGTTGACATTGCGATGTTCAGTGAATATATCTGAAAGGGATGACATTTTATACATATTGCTCTCAACGTTTCCGAAGGCAACCGATTTGGTAACCGGAGAAGAATATACAACGCTGGAAAACACAGGTATGTACTCGCCGATTCCCGTATAATCACGAGAAACAGTCAGAAGCTCTTCGGATAACCTGTAGTCACACGTTTGGAAGACAAAAATCGCAAGATCTATCAAATCGTTTTCATCAATAGAAGAATCGCTATAGGAAGTTACTTTTCTCGTCCCAAATTTTTGTAGATTTTCAGAACGACGTTGAATCATTTTGCTTGTATTTTTTATTAATAGGTCTATTGATGTTGTATCCTCATCGTTCGTTATTTTTTGTTCTCTTATTTCCCGGTATTCCTCGAGTCGTTCGCTGAAAGAAAGCAAGATTTCGTCGCTTGTCTTAACATTAGTTTCAAACCTATTCGTGCTTTCTATTGTGGCATTGTTAATTAAGCAATCTCTTGTATCTTGAACAGGTGAAAAAGAAATAAAAAAGAGTATTAATATTTTTAGGAACATAAAGGCATTATACAAATATATGAGAGTATGTCAAATTCTGTCGTCATTAAGATATTCCTATATGAGAATAAACGCTCAATTGATTCCTTGCTTGTTTTAAATGCATAAGGGGTCATTTCAAACAGGTCTCTCAGCTGCTGATTAGTGAGATCGACCTTTTTGGAAATTGTCCTCTTCTCTATTAATTCAAAGCCTTCAAGCACTTCTTCTTTTGGCTCGTTGAGGCGAACATTTTCATAGAGTATTTCTTTCATCTCAAATAAATGGTTTTTACCTGGTAACACACGAATATATACGGCGCCTTTTTTAGCTATTCTAGCAAACTCTTTTTCGTTGATTGGGGCAAAGCAATTTAACATACATTCAAATGAATTATCCATAAATGGAAGGTAATCCAGATTTCCTATTGAGAAGTATATGTTTTTTAACGTTTCAACATTCTTTCTTGTGGACGCTAGGTTGATCGCGGCTTTAGAGATATCTACGCCATATGTCTCGGCATTGATTTCCTTGTGTATTCCGGTTGTGTAATACCCTTCTCCACAGGCTAGGTCGCAGAAGGTTTTTGGATTCACGTTTTTGATGATTGTAATCAGTTCATCTCTAAGGAATGAATACGCCCCACTGTTAAGAAATCTCGTTCTAGATTCAACGGATTCCTTCTTATCCCCCTCTTCAAGAAAATGGTTGCCTTGATTAGCCAAAAGAAGGTTTACATAACCTTTCTTTGCGATGTCATAAGAGTGGTTCTTACCGCATTTATATGTCTTTCCTTCAAGGTGAAGAGAGTTATTGCAAACGGGACACTTATAGATTTCCATGGCTCAATTATACAAAAAGAAAGAGGCGATTGCTCGCCCCTATTTTGGTTTTGGTATTAATAAATACCTTCTTTATATTCGCCTGCTTCAACAAGTTTCTTCAAAGAAGCGACGACTGCTGGCTTATCTTCCTTATAAGTGACACCGAACCAAACAGATGATGTCTTAAGGAGTTTAACGGAAGCCTTTCCTTCGCTGACGAGTTCATCGACAACTGTTGGAATGAGGAATTCTGATTTGAGTTCATTGCCGTTCTTCTCTAACCAAGCCGGGAATCTCTCAACCAATCTATCCATCAAGTCTTTGTTGAAACAGAATAAGTTCATTGAGACTGGATGGTCTGCTTCAACATTGAATGGTTCTCCACCTTCAAGTGGTGTGCAGAGGATCTTTCCATCTTTTCTCTCCACTGTTGATTCAATGAGCTTAGACATGTTGACACCGTCATCGCTGAAGACAACGCCACGTTTAACAGAGCCATTCTCTGTCATTGTGTTCGCCACTTGGAATGCGACGTTTGCGTATGCACCACAAGATCCCTTTGGTAATTTGGACAAATAGTCGAATGCGACTTTGTATGTGTCCTTGCCATAGAAGTCATCACCATTGATGATGATAAAATCATCTTTGATGAATTCCCTTGCTGCATAGATTGCGTGTGCTGTTCCCCAAGGTTTGACTCTTCCCTCTGGGCACTTGAATGGTGCTGGTAAATCATTGATATCCTGGAATGCGTAGTCGACCTTGATGATCTTCTCTACTCTTTTTCCGATTGAGTCTTTGAATGCCTGATAGAAATCTTTCTTGATGATGAAGACAACAGAATCAAATCCCGCTCTCTTTGCGTCATAGACTGAGAAGTCCAATAAAAAGTTTCCATAATCGTCCATGGGTTCCATCTGCTTAAGACCACCGAATCTAGAACCCATGCCTGCTGCTAAAATAACTAACTGCATATTTTGTCTCCTGAATGCATTTATATTGTAAAACCTTTGATTAAAAATGCCAATGCGACTAACACAATCGACCGTTTTTTGGGCAACTTTGTAAGGTAATTAGAACATTTCAAAACTAATAATTGACATATATACCCTCAAAAATATAATGACCTACAAGCCTATAAAGAGACCATCTGCGCATAGATTCCTCTTAGAGAGGCGACGGTTGGTGAAAGTCGTTGAGGATGTTGCGCAAGTCCACCTCTTTGGCGGATGTAATGAATCCCGGAAGTCCCCGTTACAGGACGCTTGAGCGAGGAATACCTAATTGGGGTGGCACCGCGGATAATGTGATTATTCGTCCCTACTTACTTTAAGTGGGGATTTTTGTTTACAAAAGGAGAAACTATGGGACGCGTTTATAACTTCTCAGCTGGGCCAGCTGTATTACCTGTTGAAGTGTTGAAGAGTATCCAAGAAGAAATGCTCGATTACAACGGTACAGGGATGTCTATCATCGAGATGTCCCATAGAACAAAGCCTTTTGAGGATATGCTAAATGAGGCGATTCAAGACCTTAGAGACTTGATGAACATACCGGATAATTACAAGGTAATATTCGTTCAAGGCGGGGCTTCTCAACAATTCGCCGCAATCCCGATGAACCTCATGAAAAACATGAAAGCCGACTATATTTTAACCGGCGAGTTCTCCACTAAAGCGTATCAAGAAGCAAAACTCTTTGGTGACATCAAGGTCTTAGCCTCATCAGAAGACAAGCAGTTCTCTTATATCCCTGACTGTAGCGACTTAGATATTAGAGAAGATGCGGATTATGTGTACATATGCGAGAACAACACAATCTATGGCACAAAATTCAAAAAACTCCCAAACACAAAAGGAAAACCGTTGGTGTCAGATCAATCATCTTGTTTCTTATCAGAGCCGGTTGACGTAAGCAAATATGGCGTCATCTACGCAGGAGTTCAGAAAAACGTCGGCCCTGCTGGCCTAGTAATCCTGATCATAAGAGAAGATTTGATTAAAGATGACTTGAATATAGTCACTCCAACAATGCTCAAATGGAATACACAGGTTAAGGCAAATTCCCTGTACAACACCCCTAACTCATTCTCAATCTATGTATGCGGAAAGGTGTTCAAATGGCTCAAGTCTCTTGGTGGACTTGAATCCATGAAGAGAATCAACGAAGAGAAGGCCAACCTCCTCTACTCATATCTCGACAACTCGAAATACATAGCAATCGCTAACAAAGAAGACCGCTCGATGATGAATGTTACTTTCAAGACCGGAAATAAAGAGCTCGATTCATTATTCGTGCAAGAGGCATCCAAAAGAGGAATCGTCTCGATTAAGGGGCATAGAATTGCCGGAGGAATGAGAGCCTCCATCTACAATGCGATGCCTAAAGATGGTGTCATTGCCCTAATTGAATTTATGAAAGAATTCGAGGAAAAATACCTCAAATAACAAGGAGAAAAACATGTATAAATATAGCTGCCTAAACGTAATGAAAGAAGAGGCATTAAAACTCTTCAAAGATGACTACACAAAAACCGAAGGACTTGATGCGGATATACTCCTTGTTAGATCCACTAATCTAAATGAAAATCCAGTTCTTCCAAAATCAGTTCAATTCATTGGAAGGGCCGGAATCGGAGTTAATACAATCCCTTTTAAAGAGTATGCAAAACAAGGAATTGTCGTATGCAATACACCTGGAGGTAACGCTAATAGCGTTAAAGAACTAACCACTTTATCGTTAGTTCTGGCCCAGAGAGATGTTTTCGGCGCTAATGAATGGGTAAAATCGCTCGCCGATGACCCAAACATCGTCGAGATTGTCGAGAAGAAAAAAACCATGTACACAGGCACCGAAATCCAAGGGAAGACCCTCGGCGTTATAGGACTCGGTGCAATCGGTGGAATCGTTGCGAATATCGCTTTCGAATTAGGCATGGATGTCATTGGATATGACCCATATATCTCGGTAGAACACGCTTGGGCAGTCTCTAAGTTCATCAAAAAGGTTAATTCGCTAGATGAGGTTCTCGCTAACTCAGACATCATCACCGTACACACTCCTCTAAAAGACGACACAAAGAACATGCTCAACAAAGAAGCCTTCGCCAAGATGAGGGACGGAGTCAAGATAATAAACCTCGCTAGAGCGGCCATCGTAAATGACGAAGATATGGCAGAGGCTCTAGAATCTGGCAAAGTCGCTAAGTTTATCACCGACTTCCCAAACCCTAAAACCGTCAAGATGAAGAACACAATCGTGTTCCCACATATCGGCGGAGCATCAGACGAATCCGAGACAAAGTGCACCGCTATGGCAGTTAGACAGGCTATGGATTACATCGAAAACGGCAACATCGCAAATTCAGTTAACTACCCAGACGTCAATGCTGGAAAATGCATGACGAAACAGAGAGTTACAGTATTCCACAAAAACATCTCAGGCATGATTAGCCAGTTCACAGATGCATTCACCGGAAACAATATTGCAAAGATGGTTTCCAACTCTCTTGATGATGTTGCTTATGCAGTCTTCGACTTAGATGATTATGTGAGCGATGATACAATCAAGTTATTAGAGAATATCCCAAACGTTATTAGAGTGAGAAAACTGAGAGGAATGAAATAATGAAACTTGGAATGCCAATCTTATTCGAATTCAACTCTGTCGAAGAGAATTTTAAACTCGCGAAGGAATTGGGGCTCGATTTCGTTGAACTCAATTTGAATTTCGGATATTGCCGAAATGAGATGGAGCTCGGCATGGTTAAAGACCTTGCTGATAGATATGGCTTAGAAACCACCCTCCATTTTTACGATGAGGCCGATTTTGGCACATACGATGAGGTCGTAAAAGCGTACCTAACCCTGCTCAGCAAATACGCAAAGCTTGGCAAAGGGTATGTCAAAATGATCAACTTCCACAATAACGGCGGTCCGCTTGTCACTATTTCAGGCAATAAGAATTACATCTACCAGAAGGAATACACCACTTATCTACCGAGATTATTAAATAATTTCAAAGAAGTTGAGAGAATATGCAACAAATACGGAAGTGAGATGGTGATAGAAAACGTGGATACCGCTAAAGGTGCTTCATTTTTGATGAATAACTTTGAAGCGTTTCATATGTCGGGATTCGGTCTAAACCTAGACATTGGACACGACTCACTTATGGGCGAGGATTTCTTAAAAACCATTGAAGAAAAAGAATGGCCTCTAAAAGAGATGCACTTCCATGACAGTGATGGCAATAAATGCCACCTCTCTCTAGGCAGGGGCTCGTTAGATTTAAAACATTTGAAAGAACTGGCAATCAAGAACGACGCGTATGTTTTGCTTGAAGTAAAGTCGAGTGATGACCTCAGAGAATCAATTCCTTTCTTTAGAAATTTGTAAACTCTGTGATACAATCTTCACCGGTTAAAAATATGGCAAAGAAGATTAGAACATTCAGTGAAGCGATGTCGATTGAAAGAACTGTCGACAAGGAATTCAAATACTGCATTTGGAGGAAATTCACAGCTGCACTTCAGGAATATAAATTGGTAAATGAGGGAGACAAAGTCGCTGTCTGTATTTCAGGCGGAAAAGACTCGATGTTGATGGCCCTTCTTTTCAAGCATCTCAAGCGTTATTCTCCAGTTAATTTCGAAGTCAAATATCTTGTCATGAACCCAGGATATAATGAGAAGAATCTTAATCAGATTAAAACAAATCTTAAGAAACTTGAAATACCCGCAACAATCGTTGCCACTGACATATTTGATATAGCAAATAACACTTATAAATCACCATGTTACTTATGTGCAAAAATGAGACGTGGCGCTCTTTACAGAATCGCCAAAGACTTCGGTTGCAATAAGATCGCGTTGGGCCACCACTACGATGATGTAATCGGTACAACTCTGATGAACATGCTCAATGCAGGCTCTTTCCAGACGATGCTTCCAAAGCTCCATTCAACCCATTATTCAAACATGGAAATAATAAGACCGCTCTATCTCATCAGAGAAGCAGACATCATTAGATGGAAAGAATTCAACAAACTCACTTTCATCGCTTGCGCATGCAAGATGACTGAGAATACAGCAGAACACGGATCAGAAGTTTCGTACAGACTCAAGACAAAAGAGCTAATTGCTGACCTGATGGAACACTACTCTCCTTTCGTTGAGAAAAACATTTTCTCCTCAGCGCAAAATGTAACGTTAGAGATGTGTTTAGGCTGGACCGATCGAGACGGGGAACACAACTATCTCGATAAATACGAGGAAGATGGAAAACGAATCAACGACAGAATCGAAGAGCTCGGCATTGAAAAAGCCGCAATCGAGAAAGCGGATAGAGAGCATTCAGATTTCATAATTGATGATAGTTTAAACTTTGAGAAATAATCAATAAATTGACGGTATCCAAGAACATGGGTGCCGTTTTTTCAAAGGCCAATATTAACTTATAGGCGTTTTGTAAACGCTATCTTCTTTTTTGTTAAGTGTTTCTATTTATTAGTACTTCAATCATTAGTAACATATGCTCGCTCAAAGATGCGTATATGACGAGACGAAAGGGAGGATAGATTATGAAGAAACCTGTACTACTCCTAAGCATTATGATGACTGTAAGCCTGTGCGCTTGTAGCGGAAATGCAAATGCAAACATTATTTCACCGGATGATGCTGGAACTGCGACTATCAAAATCCACAAAGACAACGGATCAACATCAGTAAATAGATATGTGCCACCAAGCAATGTGAAATTGCAGTATACATATAACGACCTCAGTGGTCTCCTCGAAAATAACGAGAGCTTCTGCCCTTCTGTCGGAGATGTCAATTTACTCGTTATTCCAGTTCACCTGCCTGGCGTTAACAAATTTAAGACAAACAATGTCATCAGCGATATCGAAGACGTTTTCTTCTCCAAAAATAACTCAGATATGCCTACCCCTTCTCTTAGTGAATTCTTTGAACGCTCAAGCTACGGAAAACTTAACTTAGGCGGAACAGTTACAGATTGGTTTGATGTTGAGAAAGAAACCGGCATGTCTTCAATCAATGAAGTAACTGAAGATTCTATTAATGACGTGATTTTGCCATCCGCTTTAAAGTGGGCAAAAGACACCCAGGGAATTGATTTATCGGAATACGATTCTAACAATGACGGTTCGATTGATGGCATTTGGCTCATCTATGATCAACTAGACGTTGAGAACCAGATGTATTTTGATTACAGAAGAAGCCCAGAAACATTCAATTCCTACTCATACAATCAATATCTTTGGAAAACCGCAACTTGGGATTTAACTACAAGCCCAAACATTAAAAAACCTACATCCTCTGGATACTGTTGGGCATCATTTGACATGATGTACTCGACGTACGCGAATAGAGATGCAAACGAGATAATCATTGATGAAGACTTCAAGAACCCAACATTGGATCCTCGCATCTTCATCCAAGAAACAGCGCATTTAATGGGATTGACTGATTATCAGTCTCAAGCATCATCATCACACCTTTCTGGATCATTCTCAATGAATGATGGAGGTGTTGGCGATTTCGATTCCTATTCCAAGTTATGCTTAGGATGGGTCACCCCATATGTCGTATATGGTTCAAGCGAAATCGTTCTTCCAAGCCTTACCTCAAGCGAACATTCAGTAATAGTCATTCCAAGCGATTTCGAAAAATTGTCCGATACGATTGAGAATAGAGCCGCGAACGGAAGCATCAAATCATTCACATATGAATTCAATCCATTCAGCGAATATATGCTGATCGATATGTATACTCCGGATGGCCTAAATAAGGTTGATGTATACGGCACTGAAGACAATAAATTCGCTTACGCAAGACCAAAAGGAACAAGCGCATCCGGAATCCGTGTCTATCATATCGACAGCAGAATCTTCAAATGCAGAGTCATCCAATATGAAGGCGGATACACTCTTAGATATGCAAATGGTTATGTTTGGAAAGGCGAGGAGTTAGATGAGAACGAAGTAATCTTTATGCCTATCTCAAATGACTATGTTGAATCAACATATTATTACCTCCCTAATTCATTTGATTTCTTTGAAAGAATAAGAATGATGGAGGCTACAGGAAGCGAGTCTTTCTCAAGCGGTAAAGCAATGGATGATGAAAGCTTATTTACCACTAAAACAAAAGCGTTCGACATCAACAGCTTTGGCTATCAATTCTTCAATTCCAAATATTCATTCAATACCGGCGATGACCTGCCGTTCAAAATTGAGGTCAAGACATTAAGGGGGGTCAAATAATCATGAAAAAACACGTACTACTCGGTTTATCGTTATTATCCTTGGTCTCATGTCAGACAGTGACAAGCAAAATTAAGCCGCTCAAGATCACAGTCACATCCGGCCTAAAAGATTCCTTCGTATTGAAACCAAATGAAGTTAACTTGGTAGAGGATCTGCATTCTCTTTCTAAAAAACGCTACTTCAACACATCAGTATTACCTTCAATCGGCGATGTCAAAGTCCTGGTTATCCCAATGCTCATCCCTGGATACGAGACAATCGATCTAGATGGTGATGGTAGAGATGATAAGGAACAGGTTCTTGATGATATCGACAACGCCTTCTTCGGTTTAAACAACAAAAACTTCGAAAGCGTTGCATCATTCTACAAGAAGAGCAGCTTTGACAAATTGCACCTTGATGGAACTGTGACAAAATGGTTCGACGTCGCTAGATATACACCCTACAAAAATGCAGCAGAAATTGACCTCAACCAGACAGATGGCGTTGTTGAAGCCGCTGTGAAATGGGCAAAAGAGGAACAAGGCATCGATCTAAAAGACTACGATTATGATGGAGACGGATTCGTCGATGGTGTCTGGTGTATTTATTCTGCCCCAGACTACACAAACGGTGGGCCTAGAACAGACTATGAAAACTACTGGGCATATACCTATTGGGGAAACCAGTCGGCAAAAGGAGATGTCAACAATCCAGTATTCAACCTTTATGGTTGGGCTTCATACGACTTCATGTATGAGGGATACGGAAAAGACGGTATCGATGCTCACACATATATTCACGAAACAGGCCACTTCTTAGGTTTAAACGATTACTATTCAGACGATTTTGCCTACAATCCACTCGGCAAATTGGACATGATGGATATGAATATGATCGACCATAATTCATATTCAAAGATGATCCTTGGTTGGAGCAATCCATACATCATCAAGGGAAACGGTTCGGTCAACTTATCCACGATGGACAATAAAGATAACTTTGTTGTCGTTTTAAGTGACTCTCAAGAGATTGTGGATAACGAGTTTGACCCATTCTCTGAATACATGCTATTTGAACACTATGCCCCTACTGGACTCAACTATCACGACATATATGAATCAAAATATGGCGAAGGATTCAAAGCAACAGATTCCGGCATTAGAGCCTACCATGTCGACAACCGCAAATACGTTTATGACACAGCGGGCGAATATAAGATAACGGAATATGATGGCGAGGTTCTAAGCAAGAGCAAGAAGTTCATGATGCCTCTTAGCAACGCAAGAAACGCAGATACATACAACCACTATTTCAGCTTCGATATCTTCAACAACTTATATGACGAGATAAGAATGATTGAAGCTACTGGCAAAAATACATTCTCCTATGGAGGAAAACAGGGAAACGACAGCCTGTTCAAGGATGGCGATTCTTTCTCGATGAGCAAATTTGGAAAACAGTTCTTCATTAACGAAAACACATTCGATAACGGGGACACCTTCTCATCAGAGGTTCATATTGGAGGTAATAAATAATGAAAAAATCTACTTCATTACTCTCCTTGATCTTAGTTTTATCCGGTTGTTCTGGAGTTGCTAATAACAAATGGCCGAATGCAGTATCACCATCTGAATCGGGCGGCTTAGAGGCAAACGCTTCAAATGACCTAGCACCTGTAAAAGACAGCTCGGACTGTAAGAAACTCTTAAAAGAGGTCTCTCAAAGCAAGTACTACTGCCTTGAAATCATCTCAAACGTAGCAGGATCACCAGCCCACTTCTACTCATATTACGCGCCACACTGCTATCTTGAAAAAGATTATTTCACATCTAAATCCTTTGGATTTGGCGAGGAGAAAGATACATCTAACATCTTCAAGTTCTTCCTTGATGAAAACGGAAACGCGAAACCATCTTTATACGAGATGGCCACCTATGGTGATCAGGTCGTACCTGAACGCGTTTTATACTCTCAGGCATCTCTTACTCATGTCTCACTTTTCGGCGGATACACAAGTACTTTCTCAGCAATAAACGAAGGACATAACAGATACTTGATCACAGATGCTGATACCGCATCAATTTTCCAGTACATGACGACATTTGGATATTCCATAACGAACTACATAACAGCAACCTATGTCGATATCATTAACCTAGATACTCTTGAGTTTAAGGCCACCGTCTCTCTTGGTGAACATGGTGATATCACCCTTCAGTTCACTAAGCAGGATGAGACCACATCTCCTCTTGGCAAAATAAACAAGGACATTGAAGATGGCACAATAAAGGGCGTTGCATATCACGATGATGTTGGAGATTTCTTCGAGAACTACGCATCAACGAACAACTATGTTTTAGAAGGCATCAAGCAAAACTTGTCGACAGGTGTTGTTAAAACATACAACTACAACATCCACTGCACAGAAAACTATTTCTATTTGGAGAACACGAATCCTGCGTATCAAAACTGGGGTTATTGCATCGTAAAGAAGGGTACATCAGTCACATATGAGACACAACCTAATAGCGGAGCAACCGTAAAAAAGACCCAGAAATTGAATTATGATGCATGCTATGGCTTTGCCCAGAGGGATGATGGTTCATTCTATTTCGATTTCTTCAAAGGGCCGATTGAAAGCGATTCTGTCAAATACCTCGAAGTCGATGAACTTCCTGAAACTGGTGATTCTAGTTATTTATACATAGTCGCCAATGAAGAAGGAAAGAAAGAGGTATACGAATGGACTCAGGTTTCCAATGGGGTTTATGGATATCTCTTATATTCACCTTCATGGAGCCAAATGGTAGGAGATTACTCTATAAATGACGCGTCTGCCTCATTCTATCTTTCACCAACCGGCTTATGTGACTTTGGAAAATATTTCTTCGATAAAGATGCAGTTGTTGAAAATAGATACCACGCAACAGACTCATCTGTCTTATCAATTCTCTCAAATGGATTATTTGGTTGGGGTTTCCAAGCGACTACCACATGGATGGATTACGTCACTGGCGCAAATCTTTCGATTAGCAAAGATGATGGAAAAATCGTCTCAGCAGAGATAGGTTTAGACGTTTTAGCAAGCGTGAATAGCCAAACAACTGCAAAGCAGGAAATCTACTATACGATGAAAGACTTTGGAAAGGGTCAGGTCGCTGAAGTTTCCGAATTCTTAAATGAAAAACTAGGAGGAGGTTATTAATATGAAAAAGTACTTACCAATTCTTACTCTTGTCTTGCTCTTCTCACTCACCGGATGCGGCACAAGCTCAAACACGGAGTCAAAAGGCAATGACGAAGAAGAATCCTATGTTCCACAGACAGACTTAGAAAAAGCCTTCAGTGAATTAAAGAAGAACAATTTCACAATGGACTTCACGGATTCCATTGCAAACTTTGACAACGTTGAAAGACATCAGAAGTATTACTATACAGACTACGCATTGCAATCAGATGGTGATCTAGGCTTCGCTGGAATCGCCCAGAACGATGAAGTTGTATTCAAGTACAACATTGTTGATGACTCAATCGTCCCTGGACTTCCACTCATCAATTACAACACCGGCCTCCGCTACGAATCGATGTTCGATTACACATATGGTTTCGATAAATTAAAAATATCTGAGCTTCCAAAAGAAAAAGATGAAAAAGGCTGGTACAAATACGAGTTTGGAAAGAGCAGAAACAACGATCCGATCATGCTTTCTGTCGTATGTCATTTAAGCATAGGCTCATTCCCGCCTAAGGAACTTAAATTCAAGACCGTCAAAGGTATGGTCATCGCTGAAGGCGTTATCCTTGAATATTCACACAACAACACAAGAGACACCTTCACCACAACAATCTATGACATCGGGGAAACAGATATTCCTCTCATTCAAGATTATCTATGGTCAGGAAAATCCTCTTTAACCCCATTAGATAACCGCTTCTATAAATTCTTCACACCGTATCTATCCTCCTATAACTATACGATCGACCTCGATGCTAGAGGATTAGGCTACGATATAAAGATCGAGGAAAAATTCACTGAAAACGCCGTCATGAACAGCTGGAACACAGGAAAGAAATCCGGCATCCTCATGTCTCAAGGCGTTGCACATCAATTCTCTATTAATAGAGACGGCAAGCTCGGTATCGACTACACTCTCACAAACAGCGATAACGAATTCTACTACTCGTTATATGGCGGTCCGGTTGGATATAACTTAACCGATTTATCATTCTCTACATTAGTTGGATATTGCGACGAGAAGAGAGATAACTGGTATTACATCACAGACTCCGAGTTCTTATATATCATGTCATATATCGTTTATAACGAGATATACGACGAGAACTACTGCGACAAAATGACAATCGAGGTCTTGGATTTCGAAACAGGCGAATTCAACGCCTATATGGAATATTACAACAGACTCACAAAGGCTAGACTTGGCACCTATAACGTCCACTTCTACGGCCGTGGCAAAACTGAGATTCCTGAAGTAGACGAATATCTATATAGGGGTGATCCAGCTTCAAAGCAGGATAAATCAGCGCTCTCCAACGTCTTGAACAGATGGAGAGGCGGCAACTACTCATCCGATTCACTATCCGAATCAGGACTGGCGAAAATCTATAACACGAACGATTACTATTATGAGGTCGTTTATGGAAACGAAAATCTCAACTACGGATTGCTTAAGCGAGATGATGGAGCTTATGAATTCAACTTATTCAACAACATTATGACAGTTGATGAAACCGTTGCCAAAGACATTAAAATCCCAGGCGTTGGAAGTTTCTACAAGAATCCTAATGATGACTCAGGTTACATCTCCCATTTCTCTGATGAGCTTTATAACCTTAACAACTACGAGGCCGCAAAGAGTCCAAACGGAGATGATTATTGGAGAATCACAAATCTTGAATTATCCACCTCTCTCTTCAACTATCTATATCAATTACCGACAAACCTTCTTCCAAACGGAACAGGTATCATGGTCTACGATAATGGCGAAGCCTCAAAACTCACCATCATCTCCAACTACATTTCTAAAAACGGCTCATACACCGGTTATCTCTATATAACGTTCTACGACATTGGAACGACATCACACCCGGTCATTGAGAATTACATCAACAGCAAATAGGAGAACAACGATGAAAGAAAAGAAAAGTATACTTCTTATCAGTACAGTCGCATTATTCGCACTCGCTTCATGCGGAGGAGGAAAGACCAATACCTCATCATCAGTGGCAAGCGAAGGCGGCACCACAAGCCAATCAACCTATGAAGGAGAAAAATCAATCGAGGTCTTAGGCGCATCCACCATATTCATCGGCGGAACAACAACCCTTGTCGCAGATGTTCATGGTCTCTCAAACGATGAAGTAATCTGGTCTTCAAGCAATGAAAGCCTAGCAACAGTGACAGATAAAGGCGTCGTTACAGGCGTAGCTGAGGGCAAAGTAACAATCAAAGCAACTTCTAAGGTTGACCCAACAGTCTTTGGCGTTCATGAAATGGACATCCAGGCCGTAAAAGCAACTTCTATTTCTTTAACAGTCAAGACTGACGACGTTATCGAATGGGATGAAACATCTAAACGTTATATCGCAAAAATCGGAAGAGAGTTCGAAATAGAAACAACCATTCTTCCTGCAAACGCAAGAAAGATGAACCTCATCTACAAGGCAATCGACTCAAGTTCAGTTGAAATCAACACAGTCACATTCACGCCTGTAGAAAACACCAATAGAGTAAAGGTTAAAGGAATCTCTGTTATGGATTCCGTAACCATTCAGGTTATCGGTAGCTATGACGCATTGTCGGACAGTCAAAAGGACGCATTCCTTGTAAACTTTGTCGACCCAAATGTCACCGCATACACATCAGTCGATGAAATTATTGATGCACTCGATGCAAAAGAGGCAACTTCATTGTTATCTGCAAAAGTCGAAAGAAAGATGGAGTATAAGAACGCTTCAGGCGCAACTGTATCAACACTTGAAACCACAACAACCGGCAAGATCTATAGCGACGCATCATATGCGACTAAAACATCTAAAACAAATGGTGCAGTATCAGTCGTTAACTATTATCAAGGTTTATATAACGAAGATGTATATAGCTTCAAATATGGTCCAGACGGCTCTATCAGCAACATTATCTATGATGCCGAAAAGAAGAAAGTTTCAACTTTCATGGACGAAGGAAATGGACTCATCAACTATGGAGTGGCATCAAATCTTTCAAAGATCTTAAGCGACGCCGCCGTTCCATTTGACAACAGCATCCCTGGCTTAGGAAACGCATTCCTCGGTGCCGGAGCGGTATACACAATTGAATCATCATCATTCTCTATCGTTTCAAAGATCAGAGATACCGATATGAGCAAGGATTATGATTTCTCCCTCAACGTTAACTTCAGCGGAAACTCACTTGTCTCATACGAGCTTAAGGCAACCGTTGTCGATGCTTACTCAACAATTACACTCTCTGAAAAGGGATCAGACTACCAGTATGGAGCAAGAACAAAAGACGCTTATGAGAAAAAGATAAACCTCGAGGATTATTTCCTTCAGGATTACACGCTTAAGCCATTCAACGAAGCGGATCCAAACGGTGCTTTCGATTACAGCAACACCGATAAGTACAGTGCCGATAAAATCGAAGTCGTAGGCGGAGTTACAAAATACACGGCAACATATGATAAGGCCATCGTATTGAAGGTCTCAGACGTCGCTCCTGCAAACGCAGATTTAAGACTAGATCTCGTGTCATGCGCTTCATCAGACCCTGAATCACTCCCAGCACCTACCAACTATGGAAACGGCTTATTCATCGTTCAGGCTGGAAGAACAATGAACGGACTCCCATACACTGGCAGCGCAACGCTTACATTCAGGTCTTCTAGAGGTGTTGAGAAATCAATTCTTGTCGAATTCACAAAGCCTGAATTAAAGTCTGTCTACATGAATTTCACATACGGAAACGATCCGGTTAAGCAGGCCAATGGCGATTACGCGATGCCTTATATCTTCCAGGGCGAATACACTAAGTACTTCTATATCAACACCCGACCAGATGAAGATATCTATTCATTCGGAATCGATATTATCGACGGAGATTCATCAGGCCTCGAATTGTACAAATATTCTGATGGCAATGAATATGGAATTCCTGGCTGGTCATATGCTCTTCATGGTCTTAAAGTGGGTACGTACCGCTTCAAACTATATGTAAAGAACTACAATATGTATGAGAAAGACTCAAATGGCCAAGACAAGATTTACACAATCGAAGTAAAGGCTCCTCTCACAAACGCTGAGCTCAAAGCTACATTCGTTGATGCAAAGGCGACATACATGTATAGAGGTTCAACTGGCACATACTCATTCTCATTCAAAGACGAGACTACTCTTGTCTATACAGAAAAAGATTACAACGGCACTAGAGTTGATGAGGTCAAGTACAGCTTCTCAGACGGAAAGATCGTTGTTGATAAAGAGCAGCTCTTAACTAATTCAGTCTACTTCTATTCCCTAAACGCAGGAGTAATCGAGTACTCTAAAGACTTCTCATCCCTCAACTTCACATTGACTTCAGAAGGTTCAACTCCATCCGTGTATACCTTCATAAAAACCGAAGTTAATGAAGGAACAACAGATGACCTTGCAGCATTCCTTAATGGAAGAGAGTTCACATGCAACGCGCAGGTGGCATCGATGATGGGTGTTGCAACAATCAAGTTCAACAACGGAAAAGGAACGCTTAACATCGCTGAAAACGATGGAGGCAAGAAAGCCACATTCTCCTTCTCATATAAAGTTGAAGGAAAAGCATTAACCTTCTTCGATGTAACTTCCTCAAACCCAGCATTCGTGTTCAATGAATACAGCTCATACTACGATGAAGCGGCAAGCAAGATTACCGTCAAATATCAGTACCTATATAACGTTGAGTACGGATATGGCATGGATATCGTTCTTGACTTCGTGTTCTAAACAAAACAAATCAAGGTGCCTTTCCCTTTGAAAAGGCATCTTTTTTATATAAAAAATCTTCTACCGTTTTTGCGATAGAAGATAATTCTTATAAAGTGTGCGCTAGAAGCTCCTCGTAGCTTACAGAGGATAAATCCTTAGGAGCGATATCGAAGACCGTCTTACAGCCTGTTTCACCACGTTTATTGAGTCTATACACCGCACGAGCATATGCGATTAAGACGCTGCCGGTGAATTCAGGGTTTGAATCGAGCTTTAACTTATATTCGATAACATGTTTGCACTCATCCGATGTTACCCCGCTTCTGATGACAAATCCGCCATGCGGGATACCTGAATGATTTCTCTTAAGCTCCTCAAGGGTGATAAAGTGGACTGTTGTATCGTAATCTGAGAAATAGTTTGGCATCTCTTTGATTTCTTTTTCGATACGAGCGTGATCAGCCTCGTTTGGAGCTACAACGAAACATTCTCTAGTGTGCTTTTCGCGTGTAGTCAATTCTGGGTTCTCTCCGCTGCGGACTCTTTCAAGCGCGCTTTCTACCGGGATCGTGTATTGTCTAGCATCCACAACGCCTTCAATTCTTCTTAGAGCGTCACTGTGTCCCTGAGAAACGCCTTTGCCCCAGAATGTGTAATCTTTTCCATTTGGAAGAACCGCTGCCATGATTGCTCTATTGAGAGAGAACATTCCTGGATCCCAACCTGTTGAGATTAAGGATGTAGTTCCATTCGCCTTTGAAGCTGCATCAACATTTGCAAAGTGAGTTGGAACTTTTGCGTGAGTGTCGAATGAGTCAACGACACAGAAATCTTTCGCGAGCGCTGGAGTCTGCTCTGGTAAATCGGTTGCAGAACCTCCGCAGATAACCAAGACATCAATCTTGCCTTTATATGAGAGAACGTCTTTAGTTGAAGCAACCTCTACACCTTCAGTCTTGATTGTGACTGTTGATGGGTCTCTTCTTGTGAAGACTGCGACGAGTTCCATATCGTCGTTCATCTTGATAGCCTGCTCAACTCCACGAGCGAGGTTACCATAACCGTAAATACCGATTTTAATCATTTGGATAACTCCTTTTTATAACGGCGAGATTATATCATTGCACCTATATTATTCACTTACAATTTGTGGAACGTCTTTCTTCTTGTTCCACTTGTCGTGTATGTAAAATCCGCCAGAAATGGCAACCGCGGTACACCAGCCAACAGGCCAGGCGATCCATATTCCAATGGAACCCCATAGGTAAGAGAAGAGGAAGGCCAAAACGACTCTTAATATAAGGTCTGCCATTGTGGCGATCGTGAATTTAATCATTTCTCCATTTCCGCGCAATATGCCATCCACTACCATCTTTACGGAAATAACTAGATAGAATGGGGAAACAATCCTTAAGAATGTAATGGCGGTTTTAGACGCTTCTCCCGTTGTGTTATCGAGGAATAAGAGGCAAACGTACTGGCCAATTGCGCAATATAGCACCACGAATGGAATTGCAATATAGAACATCATCTTGATGCCTGCCTTAAAGCCCTCATGTATACGGGATAATTTGCCTGCGCCTATGTTTTGTGATGTGTAATTTGATATGCCATTACCTATAGTTGCAAACGAAACGATTACCATGTTGTTTAGTTTGATTGCTGCCGAATATCCAGCGATTACCCCCGACCCAAATCCATTAATGGCTTTCTGGATGAAAACATTTCCGACAGAGATGAAAGATTGCTGAAGAATGCTTGGAATAGCGACCTGAATGATTTGAAGGAAAATCGAAAGAGAAAACGGTTTGGCTTTACCATCCCCTTTTATCTTGCTGAGCCTTATGAAAATAACAATGACCGCGAGTATGCATGACACGCCTTGACATATGAATGTAGCCCACGCAACTCCATCAACGCCTCTAGCAAACACGCTTCTTAATCCGGTTACAAACAAGATATCCATTCCGATATTTGCGACCGATGAGCAAGCGAGGAATACGAAAGGCGTCTTGGAATCTCCTAGAGCAGAATATATGCCTGTTGCGATGTTGTAATAGAAAACAAATGGCAAACTCCAGACGTAAATGATGAGATAAGATGCAGAGTCTTCAAGAATGGCATCCGGAGTATCAATCAGTTTCAATAATTGCATAGAAAACAAGAGGCCAACCGCCATCAATAAAACACATAACACACCGGCGGTTATCAAGGTCGTGTATACCGATGTCTTAAGATCTGAGTATTTTTTAGCGCCGAAATATCTGGAAACTATAACGGAGCAACCGATATTCATACCGAACGCAAACGCGAGGAACACCAACGTTATCTCATAACTGTTTCCAACTGCTGCTAGAGCGCTTTCGCCAATGAATCTTCCAGCGACGAAACTATCCGCGATGTTGTACATCTGCTGAAAAATAACACTCAAAAATAAAGGGATGCAGAACAACCACAATACTTTGCTAGGTTTTCCAACAGTAAGATCCTTATTCATCGGATAGATTATAGTCTTTCAGCAAAAAACCGTAATAAAAGAAACCGCTTAAATGTAAATTTTTAAAAATTAATACTTGCCTTTATCCTTTTTGGTGTTTAAATATGCCCAACGACATAGAAGAGGAAGAGTAATCTCCTATCGCGTCAAGAGAGAATCCCGGTAGTTGTGAAGGGAAGGCGGAGAAGAGACGAACATGGCCTCGGAGTTGGCAGGGTGATATGTAATCTTGTCCGGGTGAGCCCGTTAAAGCGAAAGGGTATGCTTGTACTCAATGAGGTCTAGCTTAGTGATGGGCTAGATGAATTAAGGTGGTAACACGGGAAAGTCAGTCTCGTCCTTAACAAAGCATATTTTGTTAGGGCGGGACTTTTTATATAAAAGACGTCCTAAAGAAAGGAGGACATCTTTTGTCAGAGATCGAAATTCGCAACCTCTCAAAGTCATTCGGTGAGCGAAAAGTCTTAGATAACGTATCTCTCAAGGTGGAGAAAGGCGATATCTATGGCGTACTTGGTTTATCCGGAGCCGGAAAGAGCACACTCGTCAGGTGCATTAACGGGCTTGAGACGTTTGACGAAGGCGAGATTTATTTCAGAGACGAATTATTATGCTCACCCACAAAGAGGGTTGAGAGGTTACAGAAGAGAAAAATCGGAATGATATTCCAGTCATTCAACCTCTTGCAGCAGAGAACAGTCTTAGGAAACGTTGAACTCGCACTAGAAATCGCTGGAGTTAAAGACAAAAAGACTAAAGCGCTCGAATGTATCGAAAAAGTTGGATTGAGTGAACACATAAACAAATATCCATCTCAGCTCTCAGGCGGACAGTGTCAGAGAGTCGCAATCGCTAGAGCCTTAGCCCTTGAACCTGAAGTGCTTCTATCAGACGAAGCAACTTCCGCTCTTGACCCAGAGACCACTAATTCAATTCTCGATTTATTCAAGAAATTAAATAAGGAATTAGGCTTAACAATCATCATGATCAGCCACCAGATGAATGCGATCGAAAGAATCTGCAACAAGGTAGCGATCATTGATAAGGCCGTAATAGTTGAGGAAGGAGACTTAGGTGACGTCTTCTTAAACCCTCAGGCCGAAGTTGCAAAACAACTCATATACTCAGATCACCTGCACACAAAGCTAAACGATCAGAGATTAATCAGAATCATCTTTGATGGAAACTCAGACGAGCCAATACTCGCAAACATCATTCAAGAATGCGGAATCCTCGTCTCAGTCGTATTCGCAGACACGAAATCAATCGAGGGTAAGGTCTACGGACAGATGTTAATCAAGTGCCCAATTAAAAACAGGGAACTAACAAAGCTCCGTAAATACTTAACACTCCACAACGTCAAATACAGAGAAGAAGACGCCAACGGAGTTGAGCTCGAAGAGGAGGTGGCATAATGGAAACCTTCTTAACAATACTACAGATGGTCGGCGAAACGCTTGGAATGACCATCATCTCAACAGCAATAGCTTACTTACTTGGCATTCCTCTTGGCGTTCTCTTAAACATCACAGCCAAGAAGGGATTAAGACCAAACAAAATCGTTAACTTGATAGTTGGTATCATCGTTAACATCCTCCGTTCAATTCCTTGCTTAATCGTTGTTGTCTTATGCATGCCATGGACGAGAGCGTGGACAGGAAAAGGATCGGGAGAATGGTACACAATACTCATCCCTCTCTCAGTATGTGCCTTCGGATATGTATCTCGTGTCGTAGAACAATCCTTGAACGAAGTCCCAGCTGAGGAAATCGAAGGTATTAGATCGCTTGGTGCATCGGATTGGCAAATCATCACTAAAGTGCTCATCCCTGAATCAAAAAGCAGTCTAATCACCGGCTGTGCAGTCACAGCGGTCAGCATCATCGGTTACACCTCATTCGCTTATAACATCGGAGCGGGAGGATTAATCTCTGGAATATACACATATTTCACAAGACACACGGGAGATTACATGGGAAGCTTATACTTCTGGATACTCATCGTGGTCGTAGTAATCATCGTACAAATAATTCAAGAACTCGGCTTATTCATAGCCAAGAAAACAGATAAAAGGAGAAAACTAAAATGACATTCAAAAAATTATTCGCTACATCAGCGCTCACAATCCTCTCAGTTGGCGCACTTATCGCTTGCGGCAACGGAACAAAGACAATCAACGTCTGCGCTTCAGAAGTCCCACACGCAGAAGTTCTCAACAGCTCAGCAGTCAAAGCCGCTCTCAAGGATAAAGGCTACAACTTAAAGGTCACAGTCCTCGACTGGACAATCCAAAACGACTCAGTCGCAAACGGTGACTATGATGCAAACTACTTCCAGCACGTTCCTTACCTCGAAACATACCAGGGTAAAGTTGAGCTCTTCGCAGCAGCTAAAGTCCACTATGAGCCTCTCGGCATCTACTACGGAAAAGCAGCCAAGGGCACAGCGGTTACAGACGGCAAGTCATTCGAAATCTGCAACGACTCATCAAACGCAGTCCGCGCACTTCAGCTCTTAAACGCTAAAGGAGTCATCGCAGTCGCTGAAGAAGGAGAGAATGCTCCATACACAGCAGACGGCGAATTAACAGCAGCAGTTAAAAACAACAAATGGACATCAAAAGACGGTGTCGAAGTCACATTAATCGCAGAAGAGCTTTTAGCTCAGTCAAAGAATGACTACGACTTCGCTTGCTTACCATGCAACACAGCATACACAGCAAAAATCGCAGCTGATCAGCGTGCAGCAGTCGAAGATGATCCAGCGCAGGTTGCAGGAAAGGCAAACATCATTGCAGCTAGAAAAGCTGACTATGCTTCAAACGAAGTTTATAAGGCTAAGATCGACGCATTATGCGATGTCATGCTCTCAAAGACAGTTTCAGACTTCTTCGCTGAGAAGTATCTCGGCGCTATGACATGCGACGCATCAACTCAGATCGACTTAAGAAAATAAGTAGAAACCTAGCATAAATGGGGTGGTTATCCACCCTTTTTTATGTCTAATAACGCTTTCAAAGTGAAATGTATTTTAAATGCGTGTATATATAACGTATCTACGAGGTTTCATTATGGACAAAGCAATTATCACAGTCGTCGGTAAAGACCAAGTCGGTATCATCGCAAAGGTCTGCGCTTACTTATCATCCGTACATGTCAACGTTGAAGACATCTCCCAGACAATCGTCCAGGGATATTTCAACATGATGATGGTCACAGACATTAAGGGCGCTACCAAGGAATTCAAAGAAATCAAGGACGATCTCAACAAATTAGGCGAAGAACTCTCATGCATCATCAATATTCAGAAAGAAGAGATTTTTGATGCGATGCACAGGATTTAAATATGATCACAATTAACGAAGTAATTGAAACCAATAAGATGATTAACGAGATGAATCTCGATGTGAGAACTGTCACATTGGGCATCTCTCTTCTTGATTGCATCGACAC
>JAKSVF010000002.1 GCA_024408235.1 Bacilli bacterium | reverse complement strand
CCGCTAAATCAATTTCTCTTTCAGGAAATTTTCTAAGGAGTTCTTTACTAGATCCAATCCGAATAAATCTGTTCTTATCAAATTCTGTCATTATTCTTTTGGCCGCAGGTATTGTTAGACAAACAACTTTTTTCCCGTCAACATTAAAAGCCTCGAACAAGAATGAGATGCTAGGATTTAATAGCCTTGCTAAATAATGCTTCAACGGTTCATTTTTTATATCTACATCATACTCAAATGAGGTTCCAACAATTTCATGTGTTTTATCATTTACGCCCCAAATAAAATAGCCATATTCCTCACCTGCTTCTGCAGCTGAATTAGAAATTGCGCTAATATATTGACCAAGCTCTTCTCGATTAAACCAATTTTCTTTATATTCTATCCATTCGCATTCGTTATTACTGATCAATTCTAATAAATATTCTTTTTCCATAATTATAACTTGCTTTCTTTACATATATTATATCGTAAAGTGAGCAAAAAGTGAACATAAAGTGGCTATTAAAAAACGAAAAAATCTCTGATTTTGTATCAGAGATATGCTTCTTAAATGGTGGAGCGTACCGGGATCGAACCGGCGACCTCGTACTTGCGAAGCACGCGCTCTCCCAACTGAGCTAACGCCCCAACCGCGCAGTTATTATAGATACACATTTTCCCTTTTACAAGGTACGATGACATCGACACTTTAAAAAAGTGATGTAGATTTCATCGAATGTTTTTTGCTCATTTTTTTGCAATGTATTAATTATTCAAAAAACAGTTAGATTCCATCGAGCATTCTTCATTACAAGACTGCAATATAACTTTTTTCAAAAATAAAATATGGCTCCAAAAAAGGAGAATATATGGAGAAGGTTATCGCAGTTATAGACCTAAAAAGTTTTTATGCCTCCTGCGAATGCGCGGTGAGACATTTAGATATTTTCACCACGCCTTTAGTGTGCTGCGATCCGTATCGTTCCGGCTCTTCTGTCGTAATGTCCGTAACGCCATACCTCAAAAAGAAATATGGGATACCTAATGTATGCAGAAAAAGAGATCTGCCCAATGTCCCAGGGATGATATATGCAGTCCCGCGTATGTCCTACTATTTACGCATGTCTGCGAAAGTTAATTCAATATTCTTGGACTATGTGGCGGAGGAGGATTTGCATGTGTATTCGGTTGATGAGAGTTTCCTTAACCTTGGACCATATCTCCACTACTACAACTGCACCGCTGTTGAGCTTGTTGAGAGAATCAAAAAAGATATTTGGGACAAGCTTGGATTAGTGGCTACAGCAGGCATAGGGCCAAATATGTTCTTAGCGAAGTGCGCTCTAGATAACGAGGGCAAGAAAAAAGAGCCATATTTCGCCGTGTGGGGCAAAGAAGATGTTCAAACGAAATTATGGTCGATATCACCTCTCACAAGCGTCTGGGGAATCGGAAATGGAATATCTAGCCACCTCAAAAGAATCGGAATCCACACGATGAAAGATTTAGCGACATCAGACGTGTCTCTATTAGAGAAAGAGTTTGGCATCATGGGTCATCAACTGCATGATTTGGCAAACGGGATCGATGGTTCAGACATTGAAGAAAAATACACGCCCAAAGAAAGATCTTTATCCAATGGCCAAACTCTAATGAGACCATATAAACCCGAAGAGGCAATCGTTGTCTTAAGAGAGATGAATGATGAGCTATGCTACAGATTAAGAAAACAAAACCTGTTCGCAGGCAAGGTGATGTTATATATCGGGTATCAAGAATGCTCTTTTGCAAGGCAAAGGGTGTTAGATATAGCTACGGACGACACCGATTCGTTATTTGAATCGATAATGGATTTGTTCAACGAGGGAAAAGAAGAGTTGCCGATAAGAGGGCTGTGCATTTCTTTTGGCAAATTAACAAACCCTCCAGCAGAGCAATTATCGCTATTTGAGAAAGCTGAAGATAGGGATGAAAGAAGAATGCTAGATTCTGCGATAGATATGATTAGGGCGGTATTTGGAAAAAATAGCGTTTTGAGATGCTCCGCACTAACTAGCAACTCCACTGTTATAGCTAGGAATGGAATGATAGGAGGGCACAAAGGATGAGTGATAGAGGAATGAAAAAATGGGCTCCATACAAGAGTCTAATAGAGCAAGATGACTTCATGAAAAACATGAGAGTGCAAAAGAAAAGAATCCAAAAACCCAAGGTTTGCGAGGAAAAAGCCCAAGAAATCAACGATTTGCTCGTTAATTACGACGGTCAAGTCATTGTAATGGAATATTTTGTTGATGGCTTCATTGAAAAAATTGAAGGAATAATCCGATACATAAGCAACGAGTTCAAGTGTTTGTATATCGACTGCACACGTTATGAGTTTAAAAACATAGTTGGCCTAAAAAAGAAAAGCGAGGCCAGATGAACCTCGCTCATACAACGTCCGTTTTAATAGTCTTTTAATTCATAAACATTTCCCATTGTTATTGAGCCATTATTGATATTTATGACACATACCAAAAACGAGAAAACATACATTAATATCTCAGTTTTATTTCGTTAATAAATATTAAAGGGTAAAATAACTCTGGAGGTCATCTTATGGAACAGAAAAACACATTTAAACCATTAAGCTTCGCTAAAGGATCGCTAGCATCTACAATCGTCGGAATTGTCGAGGCAATAATATTAATCGCCGTTGGAGTTGTTTGCATCGCATGCTCCAATCAGGAATGGCTGACTAAGGGCATATTCCTTGCGGTTGGCATAATCGTTACGTTATTCGGTGCAGCTAAACTCGCGCTCAACGTAGCTCCGGTTTTCAAGGCAAGAAAACTCAGTGAAGACGATAAGATCTTATTCAAAGGCTATTTCTCAACAGACATGATCATGGCGGGTTCTATAGAGCTCATCGCAGGCATCTTATTAATTGTCTTATTCGCGACGAACCCAGGAATACTCACATCCCTCATGTCATTCATCGGATACGGAATTGCTATTGCATTATTCGTAATTGGTGGAACATTCATCTTGTTTGCAACAGCATTCCTCGTGTCCAAGATCTATAAAGTCTTCGCAGCAGTCGTCTATTACATCTTAAGCGCAATCCTAATCGCAGTGGGCATTCTCATCATGGTGTTCGTTAGCCAAGGTGGAGCGTTTGAAACAATCGTTTTCATTGCAACAGGCATCATACTATCACTTGTTGGTATCCTCTTCTTAGTCATCGCAATCAGCGATGCAGTTAAAGCAAGAAAAGAAAAGAAAAAAGCTGCAGAAAATGCCCCAATTGAAACTGAAGCAGTCGAAGTTAAGGTCGTTGAAATAGAAGAAAAGAACGAAATCGCTGAAAAATAATTACAAAATCAAATTAAAACCCTTGGATGAATCAATCTCAAACCAAGGGTTTTCTTTTATTTTGCTTTCTTTGCTTCCAAGACGTTTTCAATCAATGCAAGTCTAGTTAAGAGACCGACGCCTCCAGGGACTGGAGTCTGTCTTGCAACCTTTAAGTTAGGGACGCAATCTCCGTGGAGTTTTCCGTCTTCACCTCTGTTGATTCCGACGTCGACTATCCAAGCAGACTCTTTGAGTTCGTATGATTCATCAAGGAATCCGAGTCTTCCGATTGCAACAACAATCACATCCGCATGAGCAAGATACCATCTCTTTTCCACCTCAGGAGTCTTGCTGTGAATTATTGTCACTGTGCAGTCTTTCCCGAGAAGAAGTTTTGCCATCGGGCGACCAACTATGTTTGATCTTCCGACCACCACCGCATTCTTGCCCTTGAATTCAAATCCTTCTCTAGCGAGATAATCGATGATGCCTTTTGGAGTGCATGATGTATAAGGAGAATCCGCTCTAAATCCATCAACATCCTTTTCTGGTGCGATTGTGTCTATAATCGCCTTTTCTTCGATTCCTTTAGGAACAGGCAACTGAACGATGATGCCATCGATTGACGGATCATCATTTTGTTCTTTTATCAGATTGAGTAGCTGCTCTTGGGTTGCCTCTTCTGGTAGACGAGACATCAAGGCCGTAATGCCAACCTCTGCAGAGTCTTTGCATTTGCCTTTCATGTAAGACTCTGAAGCCGGGTTGTATCCGACTGAAATAATCGATAGGACAGGTGCCTTATCAAGAGTTGAGATCTCTTCTCTCATCTCAGTTTTTCTATTGAGTACGTATTCTTTGATTTCCATGCGCTAAAGATAACATTAACAATTAGCAAATTCACTATATAAAAGAAAAAACCGAGGCGTTGCCTCGATTCGCTTTCTTCTCTTATTAGAAGAGTCTCATTAAATTGAGTACTGCCTCTGTTGTCTCTGTTGATGAACTTGAATCAGCCTTCTGTGAGAGAATCATGATCAAGAGAGCTAAGAACAAGAAGACGATTGCACATCCGAATGTAAGTGCTGAGATTACTTTCTCAGAACCACGTTCCTTTGTCTTTACGAAGACGTTAAGGCCACCGCCGGTGATAGCACCAGAAGCACCTTCGGATTTACCGCCCTGGAGTAAGCTCAAAACGATGACGACAAGTGCAACGATTATGAAGATAATGTCATACCATTTCATAGTTTTTTACTCCTTTTGCGCAAATGCGCTTTATAAATATAGTGTAGTTCTTCATTTTTAGCAATCAAAGATTGATATCTATAGCGTAAGTAAGTCCCATAATGTGACGATTTTTGGCGCATTCACATTAGCGTATTCGTTATTTCTATCGAGAAGATATCCGTCCACTCCAGCGTTTAATGCGCATTCATAATCATTGACTGAATCACCGATATAACACACATCTTTTGAATCAATTCCTTTGAACATATCCATGACCATTAAGAGGGGATCTGCTGCAGGTTTTGGTGTTTTACATGTGTCATTTCCCACAATTCCATCAAATAAATCAGCGATGTTGTTATTATTTAAAATCTCAACAATATGCGGAACAGAGTTATTGCTGACAATCGCGCATTTGGCGCCTTTTGAAGTGATTCTAGTCAACACATCGACGGTGTCATAGTACACTTTTGTCTTTTTATTGAATTCTTTATTAGCAATACCGGCCATTATGGCTCCGACGAATAGATTAGTCTGTGAATCGCTCAATCCTCTTTCCCCAATCACGGCAATTAGAGAGCCACGCATATAATGCATGACTTGTTGAGGCGTGCATGTCTGTCCGATCATCCTAAATGATGAATTGAAAATGTCGAGCATTGTTGGATATGAGTCCATCAACGTCCCATCGAAGTCGAATATGTATAACTTGTACTGTTTCATGATTATAAGCTCGCTTTCAACTCAAATATTATATCACGTAGCTCTGCTGCTCTCTCAAAGTCAAAGACTTTAGCGGCGGCACGCATCTCTTTGTCGAGTTCTTTGATTTTGCGCTCAATTTCGGTTTTTGAGGCCTTTCCTTTGAATATAGGTGTATCTTCATCATTCCCGACGTTAGAGAGCGGAGCGCGGATTTCTTTGATGATTGTTGTTGGGACGATTCCATACTCATCGTTATAGGCCATCTGAATGCTTCTGCGTCTGTTTGTTTCGCTTATGGCTTCCCTCATAGAATCCGTGATCTTATCAGCGTACATGATAACTTTACCGTTAGCGTTTCTAGCGGCACGGCCAATGACCTGGATAAGGGATCTCGTGTTTCTCAAGAATCCTTCTTTATCAGCATCCAAAATGCATATAAGCGATACTTCAGGGATATCCAATCCTTCTCTTAGAAGATTGATACCGACAAGAACATCGTATTTGCCTTTTCTTAATTGATAGACGATTTCTGTTCTCTCTAAAGTCTTGGTCTCGCTATGGAGATATGTGACCTTAATTCCTTCGCTCTTGAGATAACTTGTTAAATCCTCGGCCATTTTAATCGTTAATGTTACAAGCATGACTCTCTCGTGTTTCTCAACACGTTCCCTAATCTCATGCATGATGTCATCAATCTGACCTAAAGGTTTTCTAACTTCCACCACTGGATCTAGCAAGCCCGTTGGTCTAATGATCTGTTCTGCAACGTCATGGTTGCATAAGTCGAGCTCATAATCTCCTGGGGTTGCGGATGTGCAAATTACGCTTGAAGGCATCTTCTCTTCAAATTCCTCAAACTTCATAGGTCGATTGTCTAAAGCGGAAGGAAGTCTGAAGCCATATTCCACCAAAGTCTGTTTTCTTGACCTGTCGCCATTGTACATTCCGTGAAGCTGAGGGAAGGTAGCGTGTGATTCGTCTATCAATAGTAAATAATCGTCAGGGAAATAATCCAAAAGAGTCCACGGTCTTTGACCTGGTTTTCTCTTATCGATATGACGTGAATAGTTCTCGATTCCAGGGCATCTTCCGAACTCTTTCATGGAATCCATGTCCTGTCTAGTTCTTAATTCAAGCCTCTCTGCTTCCAAGAGCTTTCCGTTTTCTTTGAAATAATGGAGTCTTTCTTCAAGCTCTTCAGAGATGGTTACGCACGCTTCTTCAATGCGCTTTCTAGTTGAAGCGTGGTCATATGCTGGATAGATAGGGTATGACTTATACGATTGTCTGACCTCACCAGTTAATTTATCTACGACTAAAATTCTCTCAACCTCATCACCAAAGCAATCAACACGAACAAAATACTCATTGGTGATTATTGGTGCGATGTCGATGATATCTCCGTGAACCCTGAAGTTTCCTGGGTTCAAATCGAAATTATTTCTCGTGTACTGAGATTCGATTAACTTTGCAAAAAGGGCTTTTCTATCGATTGTCTCGCCCACTCTTAATTCAAAGACGAGTCCTCGATATTCATCTGGATCGGTTAAGCCATATATAGCAGCGACTGAGGCAACGACAATTGTGTCGCGTCTTTCAATAACAGAGTTGACCGCACTCGTTCTCATCATTTCGATTTCATCGTTCATGACGGCGTTTTTTTCGATGTATGTATCGGTTTTAGGGACATATGCCTCAGGCTGATAAAAGTCGAAGTTTGAGACGAAATACTCAACTCTATTCTCTGGGAACAATTCCTTGAACTCTCCGTATAACTGAGAGGCTAATGTCTTGTTGTGGACCAAGACCAATGTTGGTCTATTTAGTTTTTCAATTATATTTGCAGCCGTAAATGTCTTACCAGTTCCAGTCGCACCTAAAATAACCTGGAGTCTTTTGCCTTCTTTTACACCTTCCACCACTTTCTTAATGGCTTCAGGCTGGTCTCCAGTAGGCTTATATTTAGATACGATTTTGAATGGGTGCGAATAATCCATATTTATTTTTTTCTTTTTCTTGTTGAGAAGATTAATGGGTCAAAACCCTGCCCCTTGATGGCGTTAGCGGTTGTAATAACGACGAAAGCCTTTGGGTCATTGTGAGCTATCACACGTTTCAATTCTTCTGTCTCTCTATAATAGACAACGCACCTGAGCATCTTTCTAGGGGTGTTGGTATATCCGCCCGTCACATCTATAATCGTGGTCGCATGTTCCATTGTCTTCTCAACATATTCCTTTATAGGATCCATATTTTCGGAGATTATGTCGAACACAACGTGAGCATGGCCTTCGACGTAAATGAACTTGATTGCGATGGCACAGATAACAGCTGACAAAACGCCGATAAGACCTTTGACCACATCGCCAAACACGAATATTCCGACTAAAACAAGAGAGCCGTCAATCAAGAAGCTAGCAACGCTCTCTTTTATGCTTGTGAACTTTCCGATGATGGAAATCAAAACATCAACTCCACCAGTCGATCCGTTTCCATAGTAAGAGACGGCAACGCCAGCACCAATAAAAACACCCCCGAAAACAGCAACGAGTGTCATCGATGCAATATCGCCGGACGCACTAGTTAGCACATCAAGGCCAATATAAGGAACAACAAAGCGGTATAACAATGTATTAAATAAAGGATATAAAAGAGTTGCCATTAACGTGTTTAAGGCAAACTTCTTGCCAAGAACGAGAAGTCCAATCAGCCAGAAAACGATTTCAACTCCCCAAACGATAATATCAACGCAATCAAAGCCAACTAACGGTTCAATTGCGCTATTAATCAAAAGTGATATGGATGTAACTCCGCCAACAACTAAGCCAGCAGGCTCAATAAATAATGCGGAGCCAGCGGCGACAAGAAAACAACCAAGCGTGACTAGCATCAAGTCGATGAAGAAGCGCTTCGTCTGTTTTTTATCCACAAAAAGCTTATTCATGGCCATGGTTATATGCCTCCGTCTCTAAATATGAGAAAAGAAGTCTATCCAAATCTCCATCCATTACGCCAAAGACATCTGAGGTCTCATAGCCAGATCTATTGTCTTTCACCATCGTGTATGGGCAGAAAACATATGATCTAATCTGCGAACCCCACTCAATGTTCTTTTGCTCGCCAACGATCGATTTCATCTTGGCTTCACGTTCTTCGATTTTTCTCTGCATGAGTTTATCGGCAAGCATCTCCATGCATGTTTGCTTATTGAATAGCTGAGAACGTTCAACTTCGCAGGAGACAACAATTCCTGTTGGAATGTGGGTGATTCGGACGGCAGAAGAAACCTTGTTGACGTTCTGGCCTCCAGCGCCACCGCTTCGGAAAGTATCTACTCTTAAATCTTTTTGATCGATTACAACATCAGAGACCGCACCGAATTCAGGAACGACGTTTACCGAAGCAAACGACGTGTGTCTTCTTGCGTTCGCATCAAATGGGGAGATACGGACTAAACGGTGGACGCCTTTCTCACCTTTAAGCAAACCATAAGCGTTATGGCCTGAAATCTTTACGGCGGCAGATTTACAACCTGCCTCTTCACCCGATTCATAAAGAAGGACTTGCCATTTGAAATTATGGCGCTCAGCCCATCTCTGATACATTCTTAATAGCATCTCAGCCCAGTCCATGGCTTCTGTTCCACCGGCACCAGGATGAACTTCGAGTGTGACATTTAAAGCGTCATATTCACCTGTAAATAGCAAAATATTGCGCAATTCCTGGATATTTTTATTCAAATCAGCTTCAGTTGATTCAATTAACTCCATCATTTCAGTGTCTGATGGTTCAAGCATATCGAAAAGGTCCAATAGATCTTTGTAATCCTGGACTATTTTCGTATATGAGGTAACTTTACCTTTGGTTTCGTTTAATTTGTTAACGACAGCGATAGCGGATTTCTGATCGTTCCAGAAACCCTCTTCGTTCTGTTTGTCCTCCAACTCGGAGACTATCTTGTTTAGCTTATCGAGGTCAAAGAGAATCACCGAGCTGGGTAACAAGCTTCCCAATACTCTGAGAGTCTTGTTTTAATTCCCATAGCTCTTTCATTCTATTCCCTTCTTATTTTGCTTCGTCTGGATTGTGCTTTTCGCAAGAGCACTCACCACCTTCGCATTCGCACTTTTCGCCTTCGCAATCATGGCAGCAGTGTTCTTCTTTTGGCTCAGCTTCCTTTAATGCCGCTCTGATTTCAGCAGCATGTGCTTTGATGACTTCATTTGGATCGTCTGCTAAGACGTTTGAATGATCGATTGGAGCGTGCTCTGGTGCTTTTGGAGCTTCAACTGGAGCTGGAGCTGGCTCTGGTGCTTTTCTCTGGATTCTGACGTTTAAGAGGTTCAAACATGTATCATGAGCGACTTTGTCGTTCATCTGCTTGAACTGGTCATAGCCTTCGTTGACGTAGTCCTGAAGAGGATTTGTCTGTGCGTATGAACGTAATGAGATACCGTCACGTAAGTGAGACATTGTATCGATATGGACCTGCCAGTTCTGGTCGATGACCTTCAAGGCAACATATCTTTCAACCTGGTCAGCTTCCTGCGATGACCATCCTTTTCTCTTTTCGATGTATAACTCATAGAGAGCTTCGCCTAAATCTTCGCCGGCTTCTTCAACTGACGCACCGTCAAATGCCTGTGAGTTGATTGTGCCTGGAGCCATAAATGCAGGCTCGACATTCTTCTTTAAGAGGTCGCCTGAGATTAATTCCTCGGCTGTAGATGTATCAATTGATCTCTCAGCGATATACATACCGCACGTCTTGAAGAAATCGTGAACGAGATCGACGATATCCTCTGCATAGAGGATTGAGTCTCTCTTCTTATAGATGATGTCACGCTGCTTAGCCAAGACGTCATCGTAATCTTTCAAGTTCTTACGTGTATCGAAGTTTCTACCTTCAATCTGCTTCTGAGCGTTGGTAACAGCGTTCATGAGCATTTTGTTTTCATATGATTCTTCCTGCAACTGCTCTGTGAAGAGTTTACGGATGTTCTCTGGAGCGAATCTTCTCATGAGATCATCATCGAATGAGACGAAGAATCTTGAATAACCGACGTTACCCTGACGTCCTGAACGTCCACGTAACTGGTTGTCGATACGACGGGATTCATGTCTTTCTGTGCCGAAGACACATAATCCACCAACAGCTTCAACTTCTGGTGTGATCTTAATATCGGTACCACGTCCTGCCATGTTGGTAGCAAGCGTGACTGCTCCAAGTTCACCAGCGTGAGAGATGATTTCGGCTTCACGAGCCTGGTTCTTAGCATTTAAAACTTCGTGTGGGACACCAGCAGCGGTTAAGAGAGCTGAGATTTCTTCGTTTGATTCAACTGAGACTGTACCGATAAGGACTGGCTGGCCCTTTTCGTGTCTCTCTTTTGTTGCTTGAACGAGCGCTTTTAGTTTTGCGTCGTGCGTAGCGAAGATGAGGTCAAGGTCATCGATACGCTGAATTGGCTTGTTGGTAGGAATAACAATAACCTTCATGTTGAAGATTGTGATGAATTCTTCCTCTTCTGTTTTTGCTGTACCGGTCATACCAGCAAGCTTTGTGTAAAGACGGAAGAAGTTCTGATAGGTGATAGTTGCCATGACAACTGTCTCCTGTTTGATTTCAACGCCTTCTTTAGCCTGAATTGCCTGCTGAAGACCATCGTTATATTCACGTCCAGGCATGACACGTCCTGTGAACTGGTCAATGAGCTGAATTGTGTGATCTTTGTCGACCATGTACTCGACGTCGCGAGCCATGATGTAGTTTGCTTTTAATGCCTGGTGGATACGGTGAACGAGATCGTTGTTCTCTGGGTTGTAGAGGTTTGTAACACCAAATAATCTCTCAGCCTTATCGTTTCCTGATTCGGTTAATGAGCAGGCTTTATCTTTGATATCGATTGTGAAGTCGACATCTTTCTTCAACATTTTGCAGAAACGGTCCGCAACCTGATACTGTGAAGCAGCTGATCTAGCGCCACCAGAAATAATTAAAGGGGTTCTTGATTCGTCGACTAAGACTGAGTCAGCTTCATCGACAACAGCGAAATTGAGTCCTCTTAAAACACGGCCTTCAAGGTTTGGTGCCATGTTGTCACGGAGATAGTCGAATCCTAATTCTGAGTTGGTTGTGTAAGTGATGTCGCACTTATATGCTTCTCTCTTCTCCATCGTGCTCTTGGAAGCGAGGTTAACGCCTGTCGTGAGGCCTAACCAACGATAGATCTGACCCATCCACTCAGCGTCACGAGATGCTAAGTATTCGTTAACTGTAATGACGTGAACGCCCTTGCCCTCTAATGCGTTGAGGTAAACCGCCATTGTAGCGGTTAAGGTTTTACCTTCACCGGTTCTCATCTCAGCGACGTTGCCGCCATGAAGAACCAATGATCCAATAATCTGAACCTTGAATGGTTTCTGGTGAAGAACTCTCCAACCGGCTTCTCTTGCAACAGCGAATGCCTCATATTTGATGTCGTCTAACGTTTCTCCGTTTGCGAGTCTTTCTCTGAACTCAACGGTCTTGTGCTTTAATTCATCATCACTTAAAGCTGTCATAGCTTCGTCATAGGCGAGAACTCTATCTGCTTCTCTAGCATATTTGTTAAGTTCTCTTTCCTCGAGACGGAATAATTTTTCAATAAAATTAGCCACGATATATCCTCCTGAAAGTCGCTAAAGATAATACCATTAAAAATAATGGTAAGCAACGGACTAACGCTTTAAGGGAGCCTTTTGGCTCAATTCGTTTGGATTTTTTGTGTGAGACATGACAAGAAATCTTACTTTTTTAGCGCCGTTGGCTTTTATCAAATTCGTGCAGGCTACCGCTGTTGAACCTGTTGTCAATACATCGTCAACGAAAAGTATATTTTTGCCTCTTATATTTACACCCTTGACCCAGGATAAATATCTGCCAACCTCAGCACGCTCAGCCTTAGTTAAATCTGCTTGTTTTACATCACTAGTTTTCTCTATCGCCTTAATTATCGGTAGATTAATGCACTGAAACATCGCGATGACATGATTAAAACCTCTTTCCTGATCCTTTGATTTGAAACTTGGTGCAGGGATTAAAACATAGTTCCTGTATCTCAGCCTAAAATACCCTCTTTGATAAAAGAAAAACACATCCTTTAGTTCATAATCAAAGCATGCTTTGAAATTGAATAAAATACCTTTTATATCTTCTGTGTAGTCATAGCAAGATAACCCCTCTACTCCATTGTTGAGCTTAATTGTTTCCATATGCGGGTTTAGTTTCCTAAAACACCTGGCACATATTGGCGTTGAAGGCGAGAACATGGAGGCAAACGATTCTTCTCTAATGGGAGAAAAGCATACCTTACAGATATGTGTTGCAATATCTAATTTCATCTATGGCCTTTCTCATGGATTTGGTCTCTTTTTTAGCAAGGAAGAAAACATCGCCTTCTGGAGCGTCAATCTTACGCCCTGCTCTTCCAGCGATTTGAATCAGGGTGGCTGAGGTATATATCTTCTCATTGTCAGCGTTGAGCACGATGACCTGAAGATTTTTTATAGTGACCCCTCTTTCCAGGACAGATGTCGTTATTAGGTAGTCCAGATTGCCTTTCTTAAAATCACTTATGACTTCCTCTCTATTCGCACATTTACTATGGACAAACGAACCTTTTGGAATGAAGGATTTAACCTTTGAATACACTTCCTCACATTCGTTTATCGTTGGAGCAAAAACCAAACATTTCTTGCCGTTTTTCCTATATTTGATTAGTTTTCTTATAACAAAGGCGAGTTGAAATAGGTCCGAATCTGTATGGATTTGAGGGACAGGTATTTCCTTTTTGTGGAACCTTGTCCTCAACTCCACTATATCGTGATTCTCTTTCTTAAATTCACTTATCACTTCATCGCTTGGTGTGGCTGACATGAGGACACATGGCCCCTTTCTAGCACGATTGAACATAGCCTCTAGAACATCGCTGCCTTTGTACGGAAATGCATCTATCTCATCCATGACAATCAAATCAAAATAATGCTCATATCTATATAGCTGATGCGTTGTGAGGATGATGATGTCGCCTTCAAGCTGATATGAATGGTCGCCATATACAGCGGTAACCTTTGATTTCGGAAACGCCTCTTTAAGCCTCCAATATAGCTCTATTACAACATCTCTTCTTGGTAGTGCAAAACCAACTTGATACCCCTGCTCCAAAGCATATTTGATGACTCCATATGAAAGCTCAGTTTTACCTGCGCCACACACGGCGTACACAAGCGTATCTATGTTATTTTTATAGTTCTTTATTATCTTAGAAGAGATGGCCTTCTGCTCAGCAGTTAGCGGGTAATGAAGCAGAAGGTCCACCTCGTGTGGGCCAGAGGAGGCTCTTTTCGCAGAAGACCCGATGAATGAGACACATTTCCTACAATAGACATCCCCATAAGGTGGCCTGTAGCCAAAGTATCTCTCATCGGTATTCCCACATCTCGGGCATATAAAGGATTTAAAAATTCTGGACTCCACACTAATAAATAGACGAGTTTGTCTGATTTTTTACCTACAATTTTTACAAAAAGAAAAAAGCAGACAATGTCTGCTTAAAATTTTGAAAAAGTGCGACTATTCCATCATTCCGACTCTGTCAGCGTGTCTTCCGCCTTCAAAATCGGTTGTAAGGAAGATGTTTGCTCTTCTGATTGCGTCCTCTGGCTTCATGAATCTTTCGCCGAAAGCAATCATGTTTGCGTTGTTGTGCTTACGTGTCAAAGCGGATACTTCATCATCATATCCGATTCCACATCTGATGCCCTTGATCTTGTTTGCGGTGATGGAGATGCCTTCTCCTGTTCCGCAACAAAGGATTCCGAATTCACAATTACCGTTCAGGATTTCCTGAGCGCACGCCTTTGCGTAGACTGGGTAATCCGCTCTTTCTGGGGAATGTGTTCCGACATCGACAACATCGTATCCTCTTGCGATGAGATCGTTTTTGATAGCCTCTTTTAAGTTAAATCCAGCGTGATCGCTTCCAATTGCAACTTTCATTAGCAACTCTCCTTCCAATAATGTTCTATTTGTTCAAAAGGAACTGGTCCTTCTCTCACAAGTTTTATACCACTATCTAAAATTAAGACAATAGTTGTTGGTGTTAAAGATGTGCATTCACCTTGAACTATGGCTCCAACCTGGCCATCGAATTGAGCTTTGACCTCTTCAAAATATCTAAGGGTAGGTTCTCCAGACATATTCGCAGACGTGACTAAACACGGCTTACCTACTTCCTTAAATAAGTTCACGCAAAAATCTGAAGCGGGAACTCTAATTCCGATTGTGTCTGTTCCTAGTGTTACCCAAGTAGGTAAATCGCTCCTTGATTTGACAAGGAACGTGATTTCTCCAGGCAGGAAGTGAGACATGAGTCTTTTCGTCTTCTCGTCTACAACAATGTAGTTGCTTGCTTCTTCAACCGATGAGCACATTAAGGCAAACGGCTTATTAGGAGGTCTCTTCTTTAACGCGACGAGTTTGTTGAACGCCTCTTCACTGTCGTAAATTACTCCAACGCCATACACGGTTTCTGTTGGAAATGCCAAAACATCTCCGTTTTGGAGAACTTTTGCAGCGTTTTTAATATCTTTTTCTTGTAAAATAGCCATTTTTTTATTTGCAGAAGACGATTAAGAATCTTGTTAATTCGTTAAGATCATTAACGAATTCATACTCATAATCGCTGAGGTTTTTCTTCATTAAATCAGTTAAATAATCGACGATATCGGGTGAAATTTCAAAAGCCATGAAAAGGCAGCCCTTCTTAACTTTTCTGTAATTCTCAAATATCGACTTGTATACATTTTTCTCTTTATTCATCCAAAGCGCTCTAGCAGGCTCGAAGTCCTTAACTGAGTCCTGCGCATCTTCTTCATTGAGGATATAAGGCGGATTGGACACAATGATATCGAGATTCATCTTTTTCTCGATAAACGGTTCAAGAGCATCGCCGATTAACGGCTCGCATCTAGTTCCTTCTTTCGCGAAGTTTATCTTTGCGACTTCCATCGAATCAGGGGATATGTCAGTTGGGTAAATCATCCAGTTCTTGAATGATTCCTTCAAAGCGATTGTTATGCATCCACTGCCCGTTCCAATGTCAGCGGCAACAAGATACTGGCGGGGCTCAAAATAATTTGAGATCCTCTCGCTGATTAAAGAGACTAATTCCTCAGTCTCCCCGCGAGGGATGAGGACTCTATTATCAACGTATAACCTATGCTGAAGGAATTCCGCTTCTCCAATGACATATTCAACTGGCTCATTATTCTTCAAACGCTCAACCTGGGAACGGAATAAATCGTATTTTTTCATTTCCTTATCTTTATAGAAAATGACGTCGATCTGGTCGTGGAATCCTTCGTTGGCCATGATTAAAACTCGCAAATCCCTTGCGAGAATATCAAATGGCTTACATTCGGCGTAAGCGGATTTGAGAGCTTCGTCGATGGTTGGCACTTATTTTGCCTCCTCGAGCATCTTCATCTCCTGGTCATAGTGGACTAGGGCGTCGATGACTGAGTCGAGTTCACCTTCCATGATTCTGTCAAGCTGGTTAACTGTGAATCCGATACGGTGATCAGTTACGCGGTTTTGCGGATAGTTGTAGGTTCTGATCTTTTCGGATCTTTCACCTGTTCCAACTTTAAGTTTTCTTTCGTTAGCTCTCTCATTATCCTGCTGAGCCTGATAGAAATCGTGAACTTTTGCACGGATCATTCTCATACAGATTTCCTTGTTCTGGAGCTGCGCTTTCTCGGTCTGACAAGATACGACAAGTCCTGTTGGAATGTGAGTGATACGAACGGCCGACTCGGTCTTGTTGACGTTCTGACCGCCAGCACCCTGGGAACGGTATGTATCAATCTTCAAGTCTGTTGGGTTGATTTCGATATCAACTTCTTCTGCTTCTGGCATAACGAGAACTGTTGCACATGACGTGTGAACACGTCCTTGCGATTCAGTCTTTGGGACTCTCTGGACACGGTGAGCGCCTGACTCGAATTTGAGTTTTGAATAGACGTTTTCACCCTTAACCATGAATGACACGTATGAGTAGCCGCCTGAAGAACCTTCAACCCCATCAAGGAACTGAAGTTTCCAGCCCTGCTCTTCAGCATAACGTGCATACATTCTTAAGAGGTCACCCGCAAAGATGTTTGCCTCATCTCCGCCGACTGCGCCTCTTATTTCAACAATGATGTTCTTGCTGTCGTTAGGATCAACTGGGATTAAATCAACCTTGAGAGTTTCCTCAAGATTTGCCATCTCAGCTTCAATTGTCTTTCTCTCTTCCTTAAGCATTTCTGCCATTTCTTCATCAGCAATGCCTAATGTCTCGATGAGCTCTTTTAAATCTGACTCGATTTTCAAATAGCGTAAAAATTTCTGATAAGGAGTGTCTAAGCCTGCTCTTTCTTTAGAAAGTGATGTTAATTTCTGAATATCATTTGAGATGTCAGGTGAGGCCAATTCGGCATCTATTTCCTCACATCTAATTTTGGTGGCCTCAAGCCTTTTGCGCATGCTTTCTTCCATAAAAATCTCCTCCGGCGTGGCGATTATATCACGATGTAGTTGGATAGTCTAAACACAATGATAAGTATTCTCACTAGTGAGAAGATGGATTTTTGAGTATAATCATCTCGAAATATGTCATACAAAGCACTTTATCTAACTTATAGACCTCAAAGATTCGAAGAGGTCGCAGGCCAAAAAGCCATCGTCAGAACACTCAAAAACGCAATAAGCAAGGACAAGATTGGACACGCTTATCTATTCGCTGGACCTAGAGGAACTGGCAAGACTTCAATGGCTAGACTTTTTGCAAAAGCCCTCAACTGCGAGCAGGGACTTGGCTGCCAATGCAATGAGTGCATAAACTGCACATCTATCACCGAAGGCACCCACCCTGACATCGTTGAAATCGACGCGGCTTCAAATAACGGTGTTGATCAGGTCAGAGAGCTGATTGAAAAAGTCAGATACGCTCCTCTGAGAGGAAAATACAAAGTCTACATCATCGACGAAGTCCACATGATGTCAACAGGCGCATTTAACGCCTTGTTAAAGACGCTGGAAGAACCACCGGAAAACGTCATCTTCATTCTCTGCACAACAGAACCTCACAAAGTTCTCCCAACCATTCTCTCAAGATGCCAGAGATTCGATTTCTCTCGAATCAGCGATTTAGAGATGAAAGAGAAGTTGATGGAAGTCTTGGCAACAGAAGGCGCTTCATACGATAACGAAGGATTAAAGACCGTCGTATCTCTTGCCGATGGAGGCATGCGTGATGCATATTCCATCATCGACCAGATTCTCGCTTATAGCGGAAACACAATCACAAACGATGACGTCTTGACAATCTATGGCTTAACTAGTGTTGATGAAAAGATTTCACTACTTAAAGCTATCGCTGAAGGCGACGTCAAAACGGTAGTATCCAAGAGTGAGACATATTTAACAGCGGGCATAGATGTTAGAAGACTGTTAAGAGAGTTGATTGGCATCCTAAAAGACCTCCTCATCTATGAAAGAACCAAGCTTGCTGATTTACTCGAAGATATAGACGAAGAAGAGGCTAAGGATTTAGAGGCGAGCATCAGGCCAAGCCTATGCAACACGATGGTCTCCTCACTCATCGAAGCGCAGAACAATTTAAAGAACATCAATGACGTGAGATCTCTCTTTGAGTTATCACTCTTGAGAATGGCTTCCTCCAATGTGCATGACGAGATCGAGGAAAAACCGACACCTAAGAAAGCTGCTCCTGCCCCAGTCATCGAAGAACCTGAGCCGGTAGTTGAAGTTAAAGAATCCGAGCCGGCGGTTGAAGTTAAAAAACCTGAGCCGGTCATCGTTGAAGAAGTGAAGCCGGTTGTCCAGGAACCAGTGGTTGAAGAAAAACCAGCACCTGCTCCAATTGATACATCTAGAGTTGGCACTCCAGCTATAGCAACTGAAGGCGAGATGACACAGCTATCCGCTGAAGACGTCATCAAGGTGATGGTCCTCGCCAATAAAAACGAGAGAGTTGAGCTCGTCAAGAATTGGGAAAGACTCAATTCGCTAAAAGACGATCCAAATTTAGGAAACCTTGCCACTCTCCTGTCAGAAGGACATCCGTTCTGCTTATGCCAGGAATGCTTAATCCTTGCGTATAACTTCTCAAAACTCAGCAAAAAAGCGAATATCATCGCAAATCAGAAGCCAATGCAGGATATGGTTGAGACATTGCTCGGAAGAAGGGTGTTCATCTATGCGATTGACCCAAATGAGAAGAACGGAATCATAAGAGATTTCATGAGCAAGCAGCAAATCGGTTTATTACCAGACAAAAAAGATATCACATTAGATTTTATTAAATAGGAGTTACAAACATGAATCCAATGCAGCAAATGATGCAGCAGGCACAGCGCATGCAGCGCGAGCTTGCAAAAGCACACGCACAAGTCGACGCAGAAGTCTTCACAGTTAAGAAGGCCGGAATCGTCGAAGTCGAAGTAAAGGGAACTAGAGAAATCGTCTCAATCAATATCGATGAGGCAGCTTTGAACCCAGACGATAAGGACATGATCGAAGAGACAATCATGATGGCGGTCAATGAGGCGCTTGCTGAAATCAAGGCCGCACATGACGCTGTTGATGAGAGAATCACAGGTCAGACAAAGGGCTTCTAATGAAAGAACTCACCTCAATCACAAAATTAACCAATTCTTTCTCCAAGCTCCCTGGCGTTGGAGTGAAGAGCGCAGAGCGTATGGCCTACGCTGTTTTAGGCATGTGTGATGAGGATGTCGCTGAATTCACAGATGCGATGATAAAAGTTAAGGAAAACATCCATAAATGTCCTATTTGTGGAGTTTATACCGAAGACGAGACATGCGACATCTGCAGCGATGAGACTAGAGACCACTCCTTAATCTGTGTCGTTTCTGACCCAAAAGACGTTCTCGCCATGGAGAAGATGAATTCCTTCAACGGAGTCTATCACGTCCTAGGCGGAGTCATCGCCATATCCAAAGGAAAAGGCGCAGATTCATTATCAATCGACGCTTTGATAGACAGGGTTAAAAGCGGCGGAGTTAAAGAAATAATCCTCGCAACAAGCTCAACATTAGACGGAGAGACAACCGCGATGTTCGTCGCCAAGTTGCTTGAAGGACTAGATGTAACCGTCACAAGATTAGGTTACGGCTTACCAATGGGCGCATCATTGGATTACGCAGATTCCTTAACGCTAGCTAAAGCGTTTGAGGGAAGAAAGAAGATTTAAGTATGTTCATCACATTCGAAGGCGGAGAGGGTTCTGGAAAGACCACTGCCATCAAAAGAATAATCGCTGAACTCGAATCAAGAGGATATGAAGTCATCTTGACTAGAGAACCTGGCGGAACCCCAATCGGAGAGCAGATAAGAAACGTTATCTTGGATAAAGCGAACACAGCAATGGATCCGAGAACGGAAGCTCTTTTGTATGCGGCTTCAAGAAGACAGCATCTCGTAGAAAAAATTCTCCCTGCGATAAAAGAGGGCAAAGTCGTCTTATGTGATAGATACTTAGATTCGTCTTTAGCATATCAAGGCGGAGCAAGAAATCTCGGCATTGAGGAAATCCTCAACGTCAACCTGTATGCAACAGAGGGATTCGAACCAGATATCACATTCCTCTTTGATATTGAGCCAGAACTCGGCTTGGCACGCATCGCGGCTAATGCGGGAAGAGAAGTAAATAGACTCGACGTTGAGAAGCTTGAGTTCCATCACAAAGTTCGTGAATCTTTCCACAAGGTCGCAGCAATGTTCCCTAAGAGATTCAGAATAATCGATGCATCAAAAGGACCAGATGAGGTCTTTAATGCAGCGTTCCAAGAAATCGAAAAAGTTTTGAATAAATAATGAAGTTTTCAACATATCTACAAAATAGACAGCCAATACTCTGGAGGACCTTCTCCAACGCTCTAGCGATGGATAAGATCAACCATGCGTATTTATTGAGCGGCGAATCAGGAGTCCCTCTCAAAGAGACCGCTTTGTTCCTCGCTAAGTCAATTTTATGTGCAAATCCCAACCCTTTGGCGGATGAAGAATGCAGATTTTGTAGAAGAATTGAGCACGGAACCTATTCAGACTTCTTTATGCTTGATGGCTCTAACGAGTCCATTAAAAAAGATGACGTTCAAGAAGTCGTTGCCGGATTCTCCAAGACCCCACTTGAGGAGAAAGGAATTCTCATCTATGTAATTCATCTAGTTGAGAATATGACCGTCGAATCCATAAACTCACTCCTTAAGTTTCTTGAGGAACCAGGAAAAAACACATATGCGATTCTAACCACTCAGAATGAGGCTAGGATCCTCCCGACAATCATTTCGAGATGCGAGACCATTAGAATGACACTCGCACCTCGTTCAACCGTTCTCGACGAGGCCGCAATGCTAAACGTCCCGAAAGAAGATGCGGAGTTATTAGCCTACTTTGTGAACTCGGGAGAACTAATACTTGAACAAGTCGAAAGCGATGAATATCAAAACGCAAAGGAATCGTTTAAAATCGCTTTGGAGTCACTCAATGAAACTTCTTCATACGCTCTATATGCGTTTGAAAAAGACATCATCTCGAAAGTGTCCAAGAAATCAGAGGCAAAATACTTCTTGGATATGCTTGCCTTAGCGTTCAAAGACATCGTTGCCTATAAAGAAAACCAGATAGTAAAACTAGGCGAGTACTCGACACTCATTAAACCTCTGTCAAGCAAGCTCAATCACATAGAAGAGTCCCTCATTGAGATAATGAAAGTAAGAAGTCAGTTAGACTTAAACATCAGCCCAGCCCTTGCTCTTGAGCATGTGGCCAATTACATAACGAAAGGAAGGTAGTCATATGGAAGAAAAACAGTACTTCATCGGCATAAGATTCGCCGGCACTATAAAATCCTATTATTTCTCGACAACAATAGATGATTTGAAGATTGATGACCTCGTAGTTGTTGAAACTATCGCTGGTTATGAGATTGGAAAAGTCTGCACCGAATTGCAGGATATGTCAAAATACACTTCAAATCTCGCTTTAAAACCTATCATCAGACGCCCAAACAAGGATGATATGGCTGCATATCAGTTAGGAATAAAAGAGGCTGGAGAAGCTTTAGAAATCACGAGAAAAGAAGTCGAGAAATTGGGTTTATCCATGAACCTCATCGACGCTTTCTACACGCTTGATGGATCAAAAGTCACAATCACCTACACAAGCGAGGGAAGAGTGGACTTTAGAGATCTTTTAAAGGTTCTTGCACCTCAGCTTAAATGCAGAATCGAACTCCACCAGATCGCCGCAAGAGACAAGGCAAAAATGATCGGAGGAATAGGAATCTGCGGTTTGCCACTTTGCTGTGCGACATTCCTTAACCAATTCGACGGAATCTCCATCTCTAGAGCAAAGAACCAAATGTTAACCCTAAATATTCCAAAGCTCTCGGGTCACTGCGGAAAACTCATCTGCTGCCTACTTTTTGAAGATGATATGTATACCGAAGCCAAGAAGGATTTCCCTAAATTTGGAGCGGTCGTAAAGATTGATGGGGAAGAATATAAAGTCGATGGCTATAACATCTTATCAAGAACCGTCAAACTAGTTAGCCAGGATAACTTAAAATTCATCCCGCTCAACGAATATAAAGCAATCGAAAAGAAGAGTTCTAAACCAGCGGCAAGGGATAGACGTAATTAATTATGGATAGAGAGCTCAATTTTAAAGGCAATAGCCCACTTCTATATCTCATCTCAACCCCAATCGGTAATCTAGATGAGTTTTCTCCACGCGCAATCGAGGTCCTTAACGGCATCGATTTCGTCGCTGCAGAGGATACTAGAAATTCAGGTTCCCTTCTCTCTAAATTCAACATTAAGAAACCATTCATCATGTGTCATGAGCACAATGAGGAAGAGGCTTCTACGAAAATAATTTCGTTATTAAAGGAAGGCAAGAAAATCGCCTATATGTCTGATGCTGGATATCCAGCTATATCAGACCCAGGAGAAAGACTTGTTGCTAGATGCATAGAGGAAGGCATCAAGGTGTCTTGTGTGAACGGCAGCAACGCTGCATTGTGCGCGCTTGTGTGCTCGGGACTTCCAACCAACCACTTCTACTTCTACGGCTTTCTCCCATCGAAACCATCGGAGAGAGAAAAAGAACTTTCAAAACTCAAAGTTAGAGAAGACACGATGATCTTCTATGAAGCACCACATAGAATAGATGCCACACTAAAATCGATGAAAGAGGCTTTTGGAGGCTCTAGACGCGCGTGTATCGGAAGAGAACTCACAAAGGCGTTCGAAGAGTTCATAAGAGGCGATTTCAACGCTTTATGCGAGCTTGACCCGGAAACACTCAAAGGTGAAATGGTCATCATTGTGGACAAGGCCCCTCAATCGAGCAAAGAACTGTCGGACGATGAAATCGTTGAGTTATTAAAAGAATACACAAAAGACATGAGGTCGAAAGATGCTATCTCAAAGATAGTAAAAGAAAAAGGCGTAGCCAAGAATAGAGTCTACGACCTTTATCTGAGTATCAAATAATTAGAGCGAGGCTGGTTCTTCTTCCGGTCTCGTTTTCTTTTTGTGTTTTATGGCTAAGGTGATTCCCTCATACACGGCGAGCATCGAGAAACCTCCGAGGAATATCACAAATCCTTCTTTCAAGTATGGGGTTGTGTATTTGAGTGTGTACTCATATTCACCGGATGAAGCAACAAAAGATACAACGCCTCCATTAGCGCGATATACGTTTGGAGTCGATGTGACCCCCGTTGCCACGTTTTTGGCGACGAGTTTCCAACCTGCGTCATAGCCGATATTCGTCGTTACCACTTTCCCTGTTGGGAAACTAGATTTGAACGTGAACTTATCAGTTTTATAAGTAACGTCGGTCAAGTTATAGTCAGAAGTTAGATACTTGGCGATAGAATCCTCAAGTCTGTCTCTAGTTTCATAGTAAAGGTTAAACTTGCCGAGTCTAGTGTTTCCATCTCCCTTAAAGCAGCAGACGATGTATTTTACTCTGCCTTCAGGATAGAAGCCGAATACGCCTCCAGAAGTATTTACGTGATTGTTCTTCCAGTTACGAACGCTCTTGTACTCGTAAGCGAGAATTGTGTCGCTCTCTGTCACTAAATCAGGGTTATCTGGGTCGTCATATCTATCTCCAACGAAATAGATTCGTGGAGCTTCGCAGAGGCCATATAATTCACTATCAAGATATGATGCCCCCGTGAAGTCTATTACGAAATATGAGCCATTCTTAGAGATATTGAAGTAATTTCCGTAGCCAGACTGAGGATAGAGAACCACTTTTCCATAGCTTCTTAAAACAGGAGTACTCCAGTCGTATGAGTCATTGACTGCCGAGATGAGTTTTGATGATGCAATCTGTGATGGATCTGTTGCAGCAGGGTCACTTAAGAACGCTGATGGCGAATAAGATTCATCATCGCTTAAGTGCATGAAGAAACCATAGTACTTGCCATCACTATGTGAGGTCTCAATATATTTCTTTTTGAATAAGGCCGTTGATAAACCGGCGCTGTATATAGCGCGGTCTGGGGCCACAGCAATAGGGTCGGCAGATGGGTTTTTCTCCTTAAGTTCGTTATAGACATTTGTAATGTCATCGTCTTCAAAAATGGCACCGTCCAAATAGACCTGTTCGTTTCTTAAAAGCTCTGAGGTAGCACTGCCTCCTGAACCGAATCCGTGGAACCAATCGCTTGTGTTTCTAACATCGGCCTCATCGACGAGATTCTCAGCGTAGATGTTATCGACAGCGTGTCCTAAAGGCATCGCCGACGCATATGGGTTTTTGTAAATCGTCCAAGTGTCGTTCTTTAAAACAACTTCAGATCCAAATGGAACGTTTGGTCGATAATCGTTGTAGTGATAATAACCCTCATTTTCGATTGCGTAATATTGATAACCCATTGCTGTATCAAATCCAAAACGCTTGTTGTTATAGTAGCCTGACCAGGATTTGCCGATGATATTTTGACCATAGACATCTTTTCTCGTGTATTCGTTGTTTGTCATGTAGCTATAACGTGTTAAATCAGCTACATCGTAGTTGAATAAGGAATGGAAAGTCGAAGCGTTGTTGTAGCCTAAAGCCATACCCATGTTAGATTCAAAATCAGAATCCGAATACATACGGTAGTATCCGCCTTCCTGTTTTTCTAACTGTTTAAAGGTGTTTGTGGAGGTTGTGACATATGGAAGTCCACCGTTAAACCATTTAACATCGCTTGAATATCCATAGATGAATGAAAGGTTGCCAGATATTGCGGTTTCTAAAGCAATGAAACCGAAAAGCGCTTGGTGCAATATGTTTTTCTTGCTCATAAATATGATGACTAAGCTCTCGACGACAACCATGCCCATTTGATAATAGACAAGCCATAAGAGTGTCCTCTTGACGCCATCCCAATCAACTTCTGCTGGAATGAAGTATTCGTTCTTAGAATAACCATCAACAGGGATGTATGAGATTGTCTTGTTCTTGAGCAACTTGACCGCGAGAACCCAAGTCATGAAAGTCAGTGCGAGGGTCAACAAAGAACCCATTGGCAATTCCCATCTAGGCGTATCTTTAATCTCATCAAGTTCCTTAGCGGCGAGATAAATGATTGAAGGGACCAAGACGATATACCATCTACCATATCCATCTCCCGAAAAACAGAAGAAGAAATAATAAGCGAAATTGGTGAGCAACAAATAAGAGCATAAGGCAAAGACGATCAATGACTGGAATTGTTTCTTTCTTACGCTTCTAATCAGGGAGCAGAACATCAATATAGTGATTGGAGTGTAACAGAATAATGATGCAGTCCATGAATCGTATGTATAGCTTCCGCCATTCATGGTTCCTTTAGCAAGAGGCAGCCATAAGTAGTTACATGTTGGATAGAAGAAACCAAATAAGCCCTGCAATTCGCGGCCTGTATTGCCTCCAACAGGCATAAACATGTATTTAAAGAAGGTTTTGATATCAAATGATTTGATTGAAGAGATTAAAACGCCAAGATATGCCATGCCACCAGATGCCGTTCTTCCGGAAAGCATCGTTTCTCTTAATGATGGGAGAAGGATTGGGGCAGACATCATAATGCCCGCTGCAAATGAGGCGACGCCCATTCCAATAACAGCGAAGTTCTTTGCAACATCCCTACTCTTAATGGTCCAGAAGTAACGCCACATAGCATAGAGAACTCCCCATACGCACAACACGATGAGGAAAAAGAAAGATATGATGCCAAGAAGGAATATCGATACAACTAAGCAAAGTGGTTTTTGCTCTTTGATGACAAGCTCGATTCCTAGAAGGATTAAAGGCACTGTGCAAGCCATGGACATGAATGATGGGAAGCCAACCATGAAGTTGATGTATCCGCAGAACGCAAAAGCGGCAGCACCGACTCTAGAGGACTTCTCGGAAATGCCCATATACTTCAAATATGCCCTTAGAGCAAAAGCAGAGAACACGCCTTTTGCCATCGATGCAAAGACAAACAATTGAGGCATCCAGTTTCTAGGGAAAATGAACGTCCAAAGAAGGAAAGGATCGAATAATCCGTAATAGGAGTTGGAGCCAATATTATCAGTTCCTAAATATGTGTTAGTGCTATACATTGGGAAATGGCCAGTAGTAAATAATTCATGCCAGTTATCCCAGAAGGTATAGGACATTGAAACGTATTGAGATGAGTAATCCCATCCATATATCGCTGCAGCACCATTGAAGAAGAATGTATATCCACACCACGCAAAAGCGACAACGAACATAAATAGTCCGAAGTAGAAAAGCGAGTTGATATCAAACAAGAATGGGAACCTTGTTTCAAGCCATTTCCGTGTTGATGTCTTGATTTTTATCTTGCGATATTCGCTTAACGACGTTTTGGTTTCTTGGACTGCTTCTGCCATTGAGCCTCCCTTTTAGGTCTAGATACGGGTTTTGAAGGTTTTTTCTTCAATTCCTCTGCTAATTTCTCATCTTTTATCTGCTGATGTGTCTTCCAAAATAATTTCTTAAATTCGTCAGGGAGCGGAGCTTTGAAGTCGTAAACTTTCCCGGTTAGCGGATCGGTGAATACGAGTTCATAAGCGTGTAAGCCAAGTCTCTTAATAGGATTTATTGGCTCACCATATTTATCATCGCCGATGACGTGATGACCGATATTTCCGAGTTGGACACGAATCTGGTTCTTTCTTCCGGAATCAATATGGACATCAAGCAATGACATTCCGTTCTTGGACGCCATTTTCTTGTAATTGGTAATGCAGAGTTTTCCGCGATTTCTATCCTTTGTGACATACATGAGCTGCGTGACATCACTCATTGCAAGGTAATCCTTTAAATGGCCTTCATCGCTGATATCTTCGCCCTCAACAATTGCATAATAGGCTCTATCTTTAACAATATCCTGCCAATTCTTTTGAAGGATTTCTTTTGTCGCATAATTCTTGGCGAACATCAAAACGCCTGAAGTATCTTCATCCAGTCTATGAACAACGAATATCCTAGCATCTCTATCGGTCTGAGAAATATACTCTTGAACCAATCTATAAGCGGTCCTGCCTTTTTCTCTATCACTTGCAACGGATAACAAGCCTGATGGTTTGTTGATTACGATAAGGTCATTATTCTCGAAAATAATTGGAAGATCTTTTCTCTGTCTCTTCTGAATTCTAGTCCATGACAAAGTAACTTCATCTTCAGGATAGAGGTGAAACGTGAATAAGGACGTAGGTGAACCGCCGACTGCAACCTGGTGGTTAGCAATAATTCTTTGGACATTTCTTCTGGACTGACCAGGTAGTTTTTCGCAAAGATAATCTATCAAAGACGTCTCATGATGAACGACAAATGTCTTTGTTTTGTTAGGGTCAATTTTGCCCTTATTTTTATTCACAGCAGGTTTTCTTGTCTTTTTGTCATTTCTATTCATGTCTATAGTCTATCAAAGATGAAGCGAAAACTACTACATAATAAATAAAACAAAACAAAAAAGCGCTTATGCGCCTTTATGTTTTGATTAGATGCCAAGATAATGGCCGAGGACTATCCAAACGCCTAACAACAGGAGAATAATTCCTCCGATGATTGCAGTGATTTCATATCGGCCTTTAAACAGTTTTTCAATCTTATTGCCAAGAAACAATCCAATGAGCGAGATTATGAATGTGCAAACCATGATGATTGCGGCATGAAGGAAAATAGTTCCATTATTTGACAAGGTACCAGCGTGCAAAGCAACGCCTGTTCCTAAAGCATCGATTGCAGTTGCAACTCCATACACAAGGACTTCTTTTATCGAGAACTGTTTAGGGGTTCTCTCTTCAACAGGTTTCTTTGTATCTTGGATGCCTTCAATAAGCATTTTACCACCGATGAACATCAAGAGATCGAACGCAACCCAAGTTACGATTGTTGCCATAACCTCTCCAGCTTGTCCAGCCGAAGCGGATCCGACAATCACTTGTATACCTTCAACAAGCCAATATCCAATAAGAGGCATAACAGCCTGCATCACACCGAACACGCCAGCAATAAAGAAACTTTTTCTCTTGTTGATGTCTGTATATGTGAGGCCATCGGTTACAGCGACGGCGAATGCATCCATTGAGAGAGCGATGCCCATTAATATGATTTGTATAATGATTTCAAACGTCATAGCCGAAAGTATATAGCAACGGTTTGTAAACCGTTAGTGTTAAATCAAATTAAAATGTTCCAAGGCCGTTTCAATGCCATCAGATGAGCAATGGCCGGTAATGTATGTAGCCACTGCTTTAACTTCTTCTTTAGCGTTCTCCATTGCAACAAATTCCTTAACGTGATCCGCGATTGAAATATCCTGGAGATCGTCTCCAAATCCAATAGCTTCATCCTCTGTTAATCCGAAATAATCAAGAACATCGTCAATACCATCGCCTTTCTTGTACATAACAGGAACAACATCCACAGCAAAAGGGAGGTATCTACTAAAGACAATCTCTGGGAATAATCTAATAATTTCATCGTCATACTCATCACTGCAGAAAAGGTGATATTGGGTTAAATCATTCTTTAAAACTGTGCTGGTTGCTGGGTGTTTTTCGAGGAACAAATCGTAAAATTTCTTCGCAGAATCGTTAAAATCACCGCAAATCCACCTAGTTTCTAAACCAATCATCTCAAAAGTGATGTGTTTTGATACTAAATAATCAAATAGTCTTGCGGATACACTTTCATTAACGGTGAACGATCTAATAAACTTGCCATCCACTTTTGCAGTTCCACCTGAGCTTCCGATTATGGCATCCCATTTAATGCCCAAATCAAAGGTCCCAATATCCCTCATCGAGTCATTAGGTCTAGAAGTGCAGACGCAGATCTTAAGTCCATTCTCCTGGGCCTTTTTTAGAGCACGTATCGTTCTCTCGTTATAACGTTTGTTAAACCCATCGTAAATGGTGTTATCAATATCAAAAAACGCAATCTTAATTATCATACTCAGGGATTATAACAAAGTTATTGTTCTTTATCTTTAATAGATTGCTCATAAGCCTCGTATAGCGACTTGTTGCATTCTTTAATTAATTCGATATCCGGCTTAAATATTGCCCTATCGTAAGTCATTAAACCATTAATCTCATCTTCAACATCTGAAAGTTGAGTATATACCGCGATCGAAAGACCATCTTTCTTAATGGCTTTAACTAAATCCCTTTTATAGACTTTCTCAATTGCTTTGTTCAATTTGGAATTATCTTTGTATGTTGCGTATCCAAACGTCTTTTTGGTGAACATATGTCCGTCCGATGGAAGAGAATATCCTCCAAACTCAGATAAAGATAGGACGCGTTTGTGGTCTGTCTTTGGTTTTGGTGCCCTGAAATAGATATGCCTGCTGTTGAAGTCCCCCACTCCTTTGTCATACCAACCGGATGTAGCATCTATCAGGCAGTCGCCAACACATGATTTCAGTTTAGAATACATTTCAACAGCTCTAAATTGGCCCCACCCTTCATTGAATAATGTCCAGATGCAAATGCAAGCAGGCTTAGATAATTGTTTGACGGTCTCATACATATCTTCTTCATACCGGAGCATCGAGTCAGGATTGCCCCTTCCGAGAATTTTGTTATCGATGTCATTAATGTTGTAATTGATGAACGCTCTTGTATTAATCAAAAGCTTTGAATATCTTGACCCAGAATTGACTAAATCCTGCATGACCAAAACACCTTGTTTGTCACATTCGAAATACCATCTCATCGATTCAACTTTTATATGCTTCCTGAGGCAATTGAAACCAGCCTCTTTTATCTTGTCGATATCATATGAAATGGCCTCATATGAAGGAGCGGTTAAGCCTCCGTCAGGCCAGTATCCCTGATCCAATAGTGATGATAAGAAAAGTGGCTTGTTATTCAAAAATAAGTATTTGATTCCGTTAATCTCTCTAGCTTCAAGGTGACGAAAGGCAAATCTTGTAGTTACCTTATCATCGCCCATCTTGAAAACAGCACAATATAGATTAGGCTCTTCTGGAGACCATTCCGCAAATTGTGCTGAAAGGTCAATTTCAACAGACCCTTTATTTGGAATCAGATTGGTAGCTATTAGTCCATTTTTACCGTAAATCTCGCATATAACAGGTGAATTTGAGGTTTTTTCGCAGGAAATCCGAACCATTTTTTCAATCCATGAGGGTTTTACAGATATTTCCTTAATGTAGCTCTCAGGAACAATTTCTAGATAGACATCGCCCCAAATGCCAGATGTTGGAGTGTACCAAATGCCGCCCCTATCGTTGTTTTGTTTTCCTCTAGCGTATATTTCAGAGTCGGTATCATCTCTTGCAACAACCTCTATAACATTGTCGCAAGATAACGATTCAACAACGAAGGAGAATGATGTGTATCCACCCTTATGTTCTCCTAGTTTTTTCCCGTTAAAATATACCTCGCACTCCTGATCAACTGCGACGAAGTGAAGTATGGCTTTTGACCCTGCTTTTTCCTGTCCGATTTTTACTATTTTTTTATAGTGCAAATAATCATCCTTACTGATGTGCTTTTCAATGTTCGATAAAGGTGTTTCCGGGGAGAATGGGACCACTATTTTTTGTGTATACTTTTCTATCGTTTTGTTCTTGCTTATTTCAAAGTCCCACCAACCATCAAGCATGATAAAATCATCTCGCTCAAAATATGGGTTTGGATGCAGTTTAAATGGGTTGTCTAGATCAACGCTTGAAGTAAAAATCGAATTCATAAAGAAACCTTATATATAAATAATGATACAATAAATAATAGAAATTATGAAAAACACATTAATCATCTCAAACGAACTTATAAATAAAAAGGCTGATGCCTGGATTGTTGTCGATTACGAGAATAGAAATCCAACCGTTCCTTTCTTTGTCGGAAAGAAAATGCTAACGAGGAAGATTGTCTTTGTTATCGAGAAAGAAAAGGCCTTTATAATCTGCCATTCAATCGACAAGGTGTTCTTAAATGAACCTGACGTCACAAAGGACTTTGAATTGCTTGTCTATAACACTTGGCAAGAAATGTTAGAACTCGAATCATCTTTATTGAATAAATATACGCGCGTATTGATGGATGTGTCGGAAGACGGATTACTCCCAAGAGTATCTTTGGCTGACTATGGGTCGGTTGATTACGTAAAGAAGCAAGGCGTCGAGGTTGTATCGAGCGCTGATCTTCTACAGTGCATCAACGCCGTATATGATGAAGAGTCATATGAACTACAACTAAAAGCGTGTGAGACAACGCTAAAAATAAAAGATGAGGCCTTTGAGAAAATAGGGCAATTAATATCAAGGAATGGCGAGGCTGATGAATATGAAATCCAACAGTTCATCTGTGATAGGTTCCATGAAGAAGGAATGATTTACGACGATGCTCCGATTGTTGCAATTGGCCCTAACGCATCCAATCCACACTATGGTCCAACGTCTGAATGTTCCTCGAAGATTCATGAAGGCGATTTGGTCTTGATTGATATGTGGGCTAAATACGATCATCCAAAAGCTGTATATGCAGATATCACTTGGATGGCATACATTGGAGATGAAATACCAGAAGAAATGGAAAGAAGATTTGAGATCTTGAAAACCGCAATAGACAAAGGTTTCGAATTTATAAAAACCACTTCCGAGACAAGGCCTGTAATGGGATTTGAGGTGGACAGAATTGTCAGAGACTACATTGAATCTGAAGGCTATGGAAGTTATTTCACTCATAGAACAGGCCATAACATTTCTGTCGATATATCCCCTCATGGACCAGGAGCTAACATAGACGATTACGAGTCGCATGATACAAGACAATTAATCAGCGGAACATCATTCTCATTAGAACCAGGTATATATGCACCAGATTTTGGAATGAGGAGCGAGACAAACGTATCAATCCAAAATGGAAGACCAATAATCGTTGCAGGTAGACAAGATAAAATAATAAAAATAACCATCAAATAAGATGGTTTTTTTGAAAATTTTACTAATAAGTTATTATACTTTCTAAGTAAATGTGCTATTTAATACAAGAAAACACTTTTAGCAGACTATAGAAAGGAGTGCTAATAGATACTAACTTACATTTTTCTCCGTTGGTATCTATATCAATTTATACCTAATATGAAGTTATATGTTGTATAAGGATATACTATGATTTGTATGCTTTTATATTATACTATTAAGATAGTTTACTTTTTTATCTATTATTAATAAAAGTTTCACGAACTATTAGTTAGATGTTCAGAAAAAAGAAAACGCGCCTCTAAAGCGCGATAAAATCTCAATAAGTTTTCAGTAAATTTAGATCAGAAGATCCACAAAAGTCGCTTTCACGTACTCGCTCAATTCTAATGGATTAATTTCAACCTGCAGACCGCGTTTTCCGCCTGAAATATATATTGTGTCAAAGAGCTGAGCAGTTTCGTCAATGAAAGTGATGAATTGTTTCTTCATCCCTATTGGCGAGCATCCTCCATGAATATATCCGGTCAACGGCAACAGTTCCTTTTGCGGTATTAGATCGATGAACTTTGAATGCGATACTTTAGCGGCCTTTTTAAGGTCCAAAGAGCCATTTACAGGCACACAGAAAACATAATGCTCCTTCTTCTCGTTATAACAAACAAGCGTCTTAAATACGGCATTAGGATCCTCTCCAACCGCTAAAGCGACCTGTTCACCGTTAACAATGTTCTCATCGTATTCATGAGGCTCATATCGCACGTTCCCGACATCTAACAGTCTCATTACATTAGTCTTATTCATATATCCTTATTATATAAAGAAAAAAGCCTTCGTGAAGAAGGCTAATTCAATTGTTTTAAAATTACTTAACGAGAAGTCCCTTAACTCCGCCGAGGAGAGAAGCGACTGCTGCGACTGCTGCACATGCACCTGATGCGATTGCGCCCCACTGGAGTGAAGCTTCTAATACAGATTCAAAGAACATTGGAGCGAGGAAGAATAAGACTGCTGAAGCTGCTGCTAACAAACCACCAACAACTGAGAGGAATGAAACGAACTTGTGTGATGTCTTTTCATCTCCGAGTGAGTTGAAGACTGCTGATAATGCTGAGAAGACTCCGCCGACAACGAGGAAGACGAAGACAGCGATGAATGCTGGGACAGCAGTTCTTGTTGGTAAGCTTGCATCGTTACCGAACATTAAGTCGTAGCCACGAGCGAATACCATGCCATTGAAGCTAACTGCATTTGCAATAAGGAATAAGAATGTTGCGGCGATTGCTAATGTAGAAACGCCAGCTAAGATTGAGTTTAATTTATTTGTTTTCATAAAATGCACCTCTAAATAACGCTTTAATATCTTACTAGTAACACTCTTCTTTATCAAGAAGAGCAATTTTAAGCCTTAGAAATTGTTACTTTTATCGACTCTTCAGTCATCTCTTTGAACGTCGCTGAGTAACTTAATGATGTTCCATCATTCATTGCGGATGATGATGGGAATTGTGACTTATAGCTCGCAAATGAGAATGTGTCATTATTTTGGAAAAGGATGTTATTGTCTGCAACTTTTCCAGATTTTGCAAAGTTCCTACCAGCACAGTCAATCAACTGAATCAATCTATACTGAGGGTTGAGATAGTTGTACGATTCATATCTCATGGTTGATGGCGTGTTCGAGTGGGCAACAACGGTTGCATCGACATTCGTGTTCTTTAAAACGTCGGTGTAAGAGTAATTACTCCAGGAACCTGTGGTCATGTTATAGCGGCTTGTAGCCATTCTCGCATCCACGTGATAGATTCTGACGCCTCTTTCAGTAAAGCCTCTTAAACCGTTTGTATAAGATGAAGCGGTGTCTTTTGCGTTCAGCACATCAGGAGTGTAGAACTCCATCATGATATATTCATCGAAAGCGGATCCGTTAAATCCTCCGTTCGTTGGCAATATTATTGCCTGACCGGTTGTGGAAGATGGTTTTAGCACAATCTCGCAGCTATCGGTTACAACATATGGATCAATCCATCCAAGGGCGAATTTCGAATATGCGCAATGATCGATGATATTGCCATCCATCATATCAATATAACCCATTGGGGTACCGACTTCGTTGTAATCGTAATAATCGTCTAGGCCCAATAAATGGCCCGTCTCGTGAATGAATGTGTGAGCATCAATGCCGCCGGATCCATATCCTTCATTCATGAAGTCATAAGAACCCCAACAATAATGATACCCGACAGGAGAAGACACTTTAGGATCCATCTGATAATCGGCGTATGTGTATGCCCAGAAGACGTTGCTATCAAGGGTTGCGTTCTTCGAATAATCTGGCGCTGAATACACAAGCCATACACCATCGATATAACCATCTCCGTCATTATCGAATTCTTTGCAGTCACTTCCGGTAGTTTGCTTATACCAAGCAACAGCCTTCTCGAGAATCGTCCAAGTAGGATCAAATGCATCGGAGTACTGACCGCCTCCAGTCAAGCTCGCAATCTGATTTGCGGTATATCCACATTCATACCAATCCGAGACAGTTCCGCTGATGTTTAATCTGCCAAAACTCGATTTCTTGTAGTATGAGGATAACGATTCCCAAGACGTCTCATCTGAGTCCCCGAAGAACGCTTTTTCTAATCGCGCTCTATTGTTTTCCGTGGCGTTTCTCTCATACCCTTTAACAGTAACCGGGATGACGAGCATATTCTGATTCCCCAGCGAATTCAAACAGAACTCACCGGTTGTGTCCCCAATCTGTTTTTGTGTGTATTTTGATGAGCATAGATAAGTGCCGCTGACCTCTTCCTTGCTTGTATCAAATGACACGGAAGTCGATGGGTCAATCGGACCGTAAGATGGCATTGGGAAAGAAAAGAATGGAATCTCGCATGAGGCGAGCGTCAGCATCCCAAATAATATAGGAAATATAGCGTATTTCTTACTCATTTGGCATAACCTCCAAAACTTCATGAGAGAATTTGAGTTCAATGCCTGAGGCAGACATTTTTCCAAAGGAAACATACCAATCGAATTCAGAGCCGTCATTCATCTTTTTGATATCTGCAAACGAATCTTTATAAGTCTCAAATGAGAACACGTCATTCGTCTGGAATAAGGTTGAGTTATCAGCGATGTTATTAGGGTTCTTCTTTCCGAAATTTCTCTTGTTCGTGCAATCGATTTCCTGAATGAGACGATATTGATCGTTCAATCTGTTTCTCGATTCTCCTTCAACTGAAGAAGGGGTGTTTGAATGGGCTATATCTGTAAAATAGAAATCGACTAGAGAAGGGTTTGAAGCAATCTCATCCGTGTAGGAAATGCCCATAGCGGAAATCTTGCATAATCTTGCGTCTACGTGATAAATGCGGACACCATATTCGCTAAAGCCGAGAGGATATCCCATATATCTGGTCGTTGAATCTTTGAGGTTGAGTCCGGTCGGGGAATAATATTCAAGCATGATGTATTCATCAAACACGCTGCCATTCCATCCATTCGTGGTTGGTATAATCACGCAATCGCCAGTTGATTGAGACGGTCTCAGTGTGAGTTCACCTTCGGTGGTAATGACGTACGGTTTAACCCAACCCATCTCAAATTTGGTGAAAGCATTATGATCGATGATGTTGTAATCCATCATATCGATACAACCCATAGGGCATGCCCAGTTGTTGTAGTCGTAATAATCATCCGCGCCTAACATATGGCCGGTCTCATGAATGTAGGTATGCGCATCTAATTTAAATAATCCATACCCTTCATACATGAAGTCGTAAGACGCCCATGAGAAAGCGTTGGCGACAGGGCTAGATGGATTTGCATCCTCCCCGTTCCAATATGTGTATGCCCAGAATGTTTCTTTAGAAAGAGAAGAAAGGTGGGTGTAGTTTGGAGCGGAGTAAATCATCCACACTCCATCGATGTACCCATCTTTATCAAAATCAAATTCGGAGCAGTCTGTGTCATTGGCGGTCTTATATGCCTCAACAGCTGCATTTAAGATACGTCTTGTGCCTGAGGCATCGCTCTCATTTCCGAGCGCGACAATCTCTTCGGCCGTATATCCGCATTCATACCAATCAGCAACCGTTCCGGTAAGCTCAAATTGGCCGTATGAGGACTTGTAATAGAAACTTGATACGGAATTCCATCCTGTTTCGTTAGCGTCTCCAAAGAAAGTTTTTTCAATGTTTTCCTTCGTTAAATCGCTAGCGTTTCTCTCATATCCCTTAACGGTGATTGGGAGAACAAGAATTCTCTTCTTTCCTTTAGGAAGGAATGATTCTTTTCCGCGGACTTTGTTCAAGTCATGGAGAGTGTTAGAACTTTCGGTTTTAACATAATCTCCCGTATTGATAATAGGTCTGGAAGAAGTCTCTCCACCAAAAGAAAACTCACAGCTTGCAGTTAGAAGTGCAACTGATAAGAATCCTAGGATTTTAAAGAGAGTGCGTTTCTTCATTGTTATTTATCGTTGTCGATTGGATTTCCAAACTCATCGATTTCGATTGGGTTTGGATCATAATCTGAGGAGATGGAGACATAGAATGCGACTGACATGAGAACCATCATCGCGATTCCGAAGAATCCACCTGTCCAGAAAATTGATTCTGTTGAGTGTGAGTACATATCGAGGAATGGGTATGCAAAACACACCCCGAATAATGTGCCGATTAGTGTTGCGCCACCAGCGATTTTGTATCCGAGAGTGGCGTCTCCGTCTAGCATCTTATTAACAAAGAAGTAGATCATAGCTGCAGCGCCAACCGCACCGATCGCAAAGAAGACTCCTGCGCCTTCTCCTGATGACATGAATTGGACAACTGCATTGGCAGCTAAATAGATGAATGTCACTGCTCCACATGTGCATGTAGCAGCGATGTGTGATACCTCTTTTCTAAGATAGGTATCGATGAAGAGAACTAAGCTGGCGATAGTTGCAACCGGCATCATGATGAGCATCAAGACAGCCTGGTTGAACGTGTTGATCGCTGGAAGCTTAACGTACTCAACATATGACATCAAAGCACCTTTGTATTCGATGCTTGTCGTGAATTGCTTAGCAACTGCGATTGTGCAAGCAAGAGTGACGATGGCAAGCAAAGCGCATGCGACAAGAGCGAGAAGCGATAAGTTGTCTAATTTCTTCTTGGAATTATTCATTTGCTTCTCCTTTCTCAGAATCGATTGCGGCGATTTCTGCTTGATATCCTTTTTCTTCAGCGGAGTTACATAAGACGAAGTGTCCTGGAGCGACTTCTCTAAGAGATGGTCCCTCTAATTTGTAATCGTGAGCGGTAGCTGGGTTATAAACCTTTCTGATACGGTTCTTCTCGCTGATTGGATCTGGCTTTGGGATGGCGGAGAGAAGCGCTCTCGTATATGGGTGCAATGGGTGAGCAAATAACTCATCTGATGAGGCAAGCTCGACGAGATGTCCGAAATACATGACCGCGATTCTATCGCAGAAGTACTTAACGACAGATAAGTCGTGAGCGATGAAGATCATTGTTAATCCCATCTCTTCCTTAACGCCATTTAATAAGTTAAGAATCTGAGCACGGATTGAAACGTCAAGAGCGGAGATTGGCTCATCACAGATTAGGAGCTTTGGGTTCATGACGAGGGCACGTGCGATACCGATACGCTGTCTCTGACCACCTGAGAATTCGTGTGGATAACGAGAGGCGTATTCTGGAATTAAGCCAACTTTTTCGAGAATTTCCGCGACTCTTGCGTGGTTCTCAGCTGGATTTCTCATTCCCTGGATCTTAAGACCTTCTTCGATGATTGTTTCAACAGTCATACGAGGATCAAGCGAATCAACTGGATCCTGGAAGATCATCTGAATCTCGGTTGTGAGTTTTGGGTCTTTGTGGGCGTTGTCGAAGTTTCTTGCAGCGATTTCCGCTTGGAGTTCTTCGACTTTAGAGGCGTTCTTGTTTTTCTTAGCGACCTTGAGCTGCTGTTCAAGATCCCAGGTTCCTGCTGAGACTCTTGTGCCTTTGTAGTAGACTTCGCCGCCCGAAATGTCATAAAGGCCGATGATGGAACGTCCGGTTGTTGTCTTTCCACATCCAGACTCTCCGACGATGCCGAAGCACTCGCCTTCCTGAATTTGGAATGTGACATCATCAACCGCTTTGGTGACGAAGCTTCCTGATCCGAAATACTGCTTTAAGTGTTCGACAGAGAGAATTGTCTTCTTCTCAGCTAATTCTGGGCGATATGTGACTTCTTTTGCCATATTACTTACCTGCCTTTCTTAGTGAGTTCTCAATACGTGTTGAGACGATCTTTGGCATAGTTGCCTCAGGCGCTCTTTCGTCGAGCAACCATGTTGATGCGTAATGAGTATCTGAAATCTGATACATCTTTGGTTCTTCTTTGAAGTCGATTCCTAAGGCGTATTTAGAACGGAGTGCGAATGCGTCTCCTTCCGGTGGGAAGAGCATGTTTGGCGGGGTTCCAGGGATTGCTTCAAGTTTTTCCTTGGAATCAACGTCTGGGATGGATGATAAGAGTGCCCATGTGTATGGGTGAGCAGGTGAATAGAAGATATCCTGCGCGGTTCCATATTCAACAATCTTACCCGCGTACATGACGACGACTCTATCCGCCATATTAGCGACGACGCCTAAGTCATGAGTGATGAACATGACTGACATGTTTCTTGCGACTTTGAGTCTGTTGATAAGTTCAAGGATCTGAGCCTGGATTGTGACGTCTAAAGCTGTTGTTGGCTCATCGCAGATAAGGACATCTGGGTCAGCTGTCAAAGCGATAGCGATGACGATACGCTGTCTCATACCTCCAGAGAATTCAAATGGATACTGGTCGTATCTTCTCTCTGGATATGGGATACCGACTTCAGCCATGATCTTGAGCGCTCTTCTCTTTGCCTCTTTGTTTGTGACTTTGAGTTCGGAGATGTAGCGTCTTCTTTCAGAGATGAAGTTTGCGAACTGGTCAATCTTTGGCTGGAATTCAGCCTTGATTAAGCCGAGGTTGTAAATATGATTGCCTTTTGCGACGTCTTTTGCGTTTAAGAGCTCCATTTCGCGGAGATTATTTGGATTTGCGCTGATTTCAGCTAATTCTTTATCAAATCTTGCGTTTTCCTCAGCAATTGCAACCTTATATGCCTCTTTTGCGGCTTTCACGTTTTCGTTTAATGCCGCTTTTTTCTCTTTGTGACGAGCTTTAACGGTCTTAACGAATTCATCTGTCGCCTTCTTTGCTTCTTTCTTCTTTGCGGCTAAAGCAACTTTATCCGCAGCGATGATAGGGGTTAATCTGATTTTTTCTGAGTTGTAGAAATCAACAGCCTTCTGGATGTCCTCAGGTGTTGAGTTCTTGTCTTTTTTCTTGAATGAAATCTCATCCTTTGCAAGGTGAAGAAGTCTCTGGTCGTTCTTCAATTTGATGAGTTCTGCATTGATGATGTTGTCATACATCTTCTTAACCTTGTTACCGTTGGTGATCATAACCTCGGTAATCTGTTTTCCAATCTTCTTGATTGGGTTAAGTGATGACAATGGGTCCTGGAAGATCATGCCGATCTTAGTACCACGGATACGGTGGAATTCATCCTCAGCGATCTTTGTTAAATCTTCGCCTTCGTATGTAACTTCACCGGAGTCGATGTGAGCGTTTCCGGCAAGGATGCCCATGATTGTCTTTGATGTGACGGATTTGCCTGAACCAGATTCGCCGACGATACATAAGGTCTCGCCTTTATATAAGTCGAATGCAACACCACGGACAGCTTTTACAAAGCCATCATCTGTTGCGAAGCTGATTGCTAAGTTTCTGACTGAAAGGACAACGTCTTTTCCTTCTGGAACTGGACCGACTGTATATGGGTAATCAATTGTTCCCACAGCTTTCTTTGCGTTTTCCATTAGATTGCCGCTCCTTTCGTTGTTGGGTTGAATGCATCACGTAAGCCGTTACCGAAGAGGTTGAAGCAAATCATGATGAGTGACATGACGATTGATGATGAAACGATCATGTATGGATATAACTGGATGAATCCCTGTGCGGTTGAGAGTGTCAAACCGAAGGATGTAGCTCCCTGGAATGAGAGAGCGCCAGGTAATAAGTAGGAGATTGAAGCTTCTGAGAAGATGACTCCAGGAATCATTAAGACTGCTGAAGTAACAATTGTTCCGATGCCGTTTGGGAGGATGTGGAGGAAGATAAGTCTCCAGTCGCTTGCGCCTAATGTTCTTGAAGCAAGGACATATTCACGGCCTCTATAACGATAGAACTGTGAACGCGTGACATGAGCTGTGCCCATCCATCCTGTTAAGCATAAGCAGAACAAGAAGATCCAGAAGTTCGACTTGCCGAAGAGTAAGACGATGAGTGTCATGAGAACGATGAATGGCATACCGCCTAAGATTTCACAGAAACGCTCCATCAAGACGTCTACCCATCCGCCAAAGTAACCTGAGATTGCGCCCCAGACAACACCGATAACGATGTTGATGACAGATGCGAGGATACCTAACTCAAGAGATGTGAGAAGACCAGCGAATACGACCTTGAAGAAGTCATGTCCCTGAGAATCTGTGCCGAAGATATAGTTAATCTTTGAGCAAGATGATGTGTAACCCATGTAATAGAAGTATTTGTAGCGGCTTCTCTCACAGGTAAGGGATTTTGATTCGAATGAACCGAACTTGTTCATCGTGACGCTTAATGCCTTTTCAGCTGGGCACATTCTTTCGCCTTTTTCCGTTAATTTAAGAGGGGCGACTTCAAGAGTGTCGATGACCCAATATTCTCCAGCGATCTGATATAACTCAGATGATGTGTAGAGAACTTCCTCTTCCTTGATGTCAGAGGTTGTCTTATATCCATAATCGCCTAAGGACAATCCGTATTGCGCATTGAATGCATCGCATTCTTCCTGTGTGTAGTAGACTGCTGGAGTCTTGACATCTCCAGGGAATTTAGACACTGAAGAAGCGCCGACTTTATACCACTCATATGGAACTTCAAGATAGCCGAGTTCAAAGAACTTATCTAAATCTGATTCAGTGAAATCTGACTCATCGTTGCAATATGCAGCCGCATAATAATCGTATGTGAATGCGCCGACTGCAATTTCTGAGTGATAAAGGCCGACTGTTGAATCGACTAAGCTGTAGAACTGTTTCCATGAGCTATAGCCCTTTGTTGCATCCAAGAAACCGATGTTCTTGACTTCTGATGTTTCTGAATCGATATAAGTGACAGGCGCGCCATCTTTCTTAATGTCGATAGATGATATGTATAAGGTTTTCTTGATATCATCAACATTTCCTTTTAAAAGGAAACCGATTGATGCGTTTTCAAATGTGTTTGATGAGGAGTAGTTTGGATCAGCCTGAATCTTAGCGGACAAATCAGAAACGCTAATTTCATCGTATTCGGTTGATAATGGGGTGATTGGGAATATGCCTGTGCCATCTTTTGTCTTCTGGTCAGAGAAAACGCAGAATGAATATTCAGGATAGTTACCCTCACCTTCGCAATAATCCTTGTTAAGCTTGAATGAAACGTCATAATTTGCGCTTAAATCAAGCTGGAACGGTACTGAGACGATGTAAGTGTCCGATGTGTGATCCTTATCTGTTGTTAATGATACTGTTCCGCCTTGGCCATAGGTCAAAACGACTTTTGTTGGGGAGTCAGCATAACCGATTGATGTAACGATTGCCTCTTTTCCTCCAACGACACCTTCTTTTCTGTACTTGTAGTTGCCATTGTCATCCGCTGCAGGATAGCCGGTTGTTGGGTCTAATGTAACATTAGAAACCTTGCCAGTTCCATCCATGAAGCCACCGTTGTATTTGTTGAACCACTTTGGTGGAAGGAATGTTGCAATGTCGTTGTTGGCGTCGATGTTGTTCTTGTCTGCGACAGGAACGATGATTGCCATAAGGATCAAAACACCTAAGATTGATGCTGCGACAACCGATGATTTGTTCTTGACGAATCTCTTCAGAGCGTCCTTCAAGAATGTTGTTGGTTTTGTTTTGAATTTCTGATCGTGGATGGATGAATCAAGCTGGACGTATTCAAAGTCTTTTGATGCATCGAATTTGATCTTGCTGTCGGAGACGTTTTCAATAACGGTCTCTTGAGCTTTGGTTTTCTTGATACTCATTATTTGCTTGCCCCCATTCTGATACGTGGATCGACAATACCATAAGATAAGTCGACGACGAGTGTTGCTAATAATCCGATGAGTGTGTAGATAGCCATATCTACCATGACAACGGAATAGTCTTTAGTTGTTAATGCAGTTACGAAGAGTGATCCAATACCTGGGATACCATATAACTGTTCAAGAATCATGGAACCGGATAAGATACCGACGAATTCACCGATGATCATAGGAACAATTGGAACCATGGAGTTTCTGAGTGCGTGTTTAACGACTGCCTGACCCCTTGTGAGACCTTTTGTTCTAGCTAAAAGCAAGAACTCGGATGACATGACCTCGCAAAGTTCTGCACGTGTATAACGCGCGAAGCCAGCGATTGAGCCGAAACACAACGCCATGACTGGAATGATGTAGCCCTTAAGAGCGACAACCCAGTTCTGCGCCTGCTGAATTGTAGGCCACTGATAGTTAACGAATCCAGTTCCGTAAGCGAGCCAGATGAGCAAGAACGAAATAAGGACGAATGATGGAACCGAAATAAAGACCATGACAAGAGTCGAGATGATATGGTCGGTCATCTTGTTTTTCTTTAATGCAGCCCAAATACCAAGACCGATACCGCATGGAACGGAGATGATCATTGAGATAATGTTCAATTTCATTGAAACAGGAAGTTTTCTCATGATGATAGAAATCGCTGACTGTCCAATGGAAATCTGGGTTGATGTTCCCCAGTCCCACTTAGTAACGATATTCTTCAACCAGTTGAAATATCTGACCATTACAGGAAGTGAGACATAGAAAACAGGTGAACCTGTCTGTGGTGCGAACTTATAGTCCGCGGTCAGATTTCCCGTGATGTAACTCTTATAGATGTCCATTGATTCATCTATTCTCTGGTAGTAACCAAGAGCAACTTGAGTCTGGTAGAACTCAACGATCGCCGTCTTACTTCCTCTAGGCACCTCAACAGGTAAGCACTGGAGAAGAATGTAAGTGAGCGACAGGATTATGAAGGTTGTAATCAACAATAACCCCAATCTTTTCAAAACATATTTCCACATAAAAATACCCTCAAGCAAATAGCTTGCCATGAAGAATATATCACATATGCGTACGCAAGTGAAAGAAAAAGGGCCGGTTTTACCGACCCTAGTCTATTTTTTGGATTATTTTCCGGTATCTGGTGAGCAAGGTTCGCAGCCAATCTGTTCAAGTTTGACAGAAACTTGAGCCTGAACTGACTTTTCAACACCTGACTCAATGAAGAAGCAATCGAATCCGACCAATAAGACGAATGTATCGATTTCCATGCCAGCAGCATTTGAAATGTTCTGAGCGTAGGACTGGATCAACGAACTCTTTAGAGTGAAGACGTAGTATCCGTCGATTGTGTGTTCAATCTTGTCGAAGTCTTTTGGCTGATAGTTGTAATAGTAGCCTGGGTTTGATCCGCCATTAGCGAACTGTAACCATGCATACTTGACTGTGTACTTGATTCCAGGTTCGCCCTCATCTGTAAGGATATCTGGAACTTCGAAGCCGATGACTGCGTTCTTGCCATCAACATAGCAAGCATCGTCTGTTGGCTGGTTTGTTGACTTGATTGGTTCAACGTTGTGGCCCTGCTCAACAACAGCTGCACCATTTGCAGCAACCTGAAGAGCATCGTATGACCATGCAACTCCCTTGTACATGACTGGATCGTTAGCTGTGACCAATGATGTATCATCGCCCCAGTTTGTTGTGAATCCCTGTGAGAGGTTGTTTGTGCAGATGACAGACATGAATGAGAGTGGGTTTAAGACGTTTCCGGAGATTGCGCCTTCGGCGAAGTCGAATTCGCCCTGGTCCATCTTGGAGTATGCGTCTGTGTAGGATGAGCCAGCGACTGCGTTGTCGATGACAAGCTTCATGTCGTAGCCGAGTTTAGCAGCTGCGTCATTGAATGGCTTTTCCATGTAACCTTTAAGTGTTGTGCCAAGGTTGTTGAGAGCCTCGTCTTTTCTCCACCAGAACTTCAATGTGATTGTTTCATCCTCATCGTATGTTCCGTCGTCGACGAGAGTCTTGATTGCCTTTTCGAACATCTGCTGAGCCATAGCAGGTGAGTAACCCTTGATTCCGTTTGTGGAAACTTCTTCGTACTCTGCTGTGACTGCTTTACCAGCTGAAGTGTCACGGAATGCTAAATCTTCTTCTGGGTTGATCTTATAAGCGCTTGATAAGTAGCCATATGCTGGGTTGTGTCCAGTCTTCTGAGCGAGCTCAGCACGGTTGATAGCGAAGTATAAGCCGTTGAGGAAGTCGTCATTTGACATGATTGGCTTGACATCCCAATATGTCTTCTCACTTGCGTGTGGGCTTGCTGTTCCGTTCTTACCGAAGAACTTCTCCCACTGGCTCTGAGTGCATGAGTTGACATTGATCTTGATGACTGTTGTACCTTCTGTCTTACGAGCAAGAGGGTTTGATGCATATTCTGCAACATGCTTTGATGGAACTGTGATTTCATCGATGACACCATTTAAGAAGCCCTGGAATGCCGCTTCTTCATCCTGGTATCCAGTTTCGACATAACCTTCGAATTTGATTCTATCCTGTCTGTTGTATGTTGCGTTCTTCTTATAAACGGTTTCTTTGACCTGTTCCCAAGAATCAACGATATATGCACCGCAAGAGATGAGGTTGTCGACGTTCTTGAATGGATCTGATGACTTACCGATTAAACCAAAGTTTGCAATACCGATTTCATTTAAGAAATCCATTGGGATAGGTGAGTATAAAGATGATGCTGTGTTGTACTTAGCGTAGAACTGAGTGATTGGAGTGATGAACTTGAAGTCAACTGAATTCTCGGTTGTGTTGAGTTTGATACCAACACCGTTGAAGTATGATCCGTCCTTAGTTGGAGCGGTTCTAGTTGTTGGACCCCAATCTTTGTTTCTGTCTGATGCGTAAAGATAGTCTGAGCATCCATAGAAGCCAGATGCGTCATCGATGAGACCTGATGCACGAGAATATCCATTGTCGAGCATGACCTTGAAAGGTGTTAAATAGTCTTCGAGTTTAATTCCGCGTCCGTTGTATTTTGTGTAATGTGTTGAGTTTTCAGAGAGTGCGTATTCGAACTTTCTGCCTGTAGATCCGCTGTTGTCAGCTGTGTAGACTGGGACTCTCCAGAATCTTGATGTGAAACCTGGCTTTGATGAGTCGATTTCGTTTCCGTTTTCGTCAAGAGCGATTGGAGCATCGACACGAGCGAGCTCGCCTTCCCATTCATAACCTGTCTTGTCTGCGTTCATTCTGGTTGAGAAGTATGATGATGAAATCATAGCGTTCTTACCAGCGACATCAGAACCTGATGAGTTCCAATAGTTGTAGGTACCTGAATCTTCCGTTGCATACGCCTGGAAATATGTTGGGTTTGAGACCTTTGAAGCGTCGATAGGCTGATTGTTGAACATGTTTCCTGTTGGGTTGAGTGAGGATTCACCGACACCGAAACCGTAGTTAGGAACATATGTGTTTGATGCTAACTGAATACGTGGTGAGAACAACTCGTAACCAGCGTCATCATAAAGTGGAATGCCTGCAAGGTGGTGTTTCATCGCATAGCCTTCGAGCTGTCCGAGAATCTTAGCCTTTTCTTCATAGCTCTCGCCTGAGAAATTATAGATACCCGATGCTTTGGCACCTTTGTATTCTTCTTCTTCTCCAGATGGCTTGACCGAAGAATGCTTAGGTCCGCCACAGGAAGCGAGCATGAAGAGAGCAAACATTGAACTTAATATTGTGTTCTTTTTATTCATATTTTTTGTTTCCTTTCTTTTGTGCGCGTAAAAAAACTGCCTTTTAACTATCCACTCATTCGCAAATATGTCAATTATTAATTTCGCGTATGCACACGAAGTTCAGTATTTATCGATATATTTTTGCTATTTTGAGATTAACAAAAAACTTAAAACTGTGAAGATTACAGCTAAAACGAGGGCTGAGGAACCGATAATCAGATATGGTAGAAGGAACGGTTTGTTGACATTTCTTCTTTCGATTTGTCTAGTTTTGTATTCGTATGCATCCTTGTATTTGTGCTTGCCGTCTTTCCTGAAATTCTCACCAAAAACAACAAATCCAAAAGCGGCTGTATCAAAAAGCCCAGACCTGCCAATAAGTATCAACACAGTGCCGAGAAGCGTTGCTGCTGCACCCGCAAAAAACGCATCTCCAAGCGATCTTAATACTATGTATTTATCAAACCCAGAAGGAATTGAATTCGCAAGGAAAACAGGAATAAAAATTATTGTCAATAATAAGCTGGCGATTATCCAATTTAACAATACTTTTTTCGCTCTTGGTAACATGCGGATAGTCTATATTAAAGACCGTGAAAATGATACAAAAAATTGACATATCTCACTTATACGCACACACACTTCTTTAATAAATAATAAAAGTAATCATTGAATGATTTTCAATCTAGTGTATTTTATTTAGGTCAACGAAAGGAGAAATCGAAATGAAGAAGAACAAGTTAGTATTGCTCAGCTTACTCGCAATCTCGTCAATGACTGCTTGTGCCAGCGGTGAAAAAACAAGCTCACACGCAGCTGGTGAAAAGTGGACAGATATGACAGTCGAACATAATACCATCCCTGCCGGAGGTTCCTTATACGACTCATGCGTCCCAACAGTCATTTACCACGATAAGGACGGATCAGAGCACAACTACACAGATTACAAGAACATGACCACTTATTCTGTTACCGACGACAAAGGCAACACATTCGGTGGCGGTGACGCACTTCCAGAAGGCGAGTACACAGCTCACGCAGTTGTTAAAAACCGTGAAGCAACAGTTAAGATCACAGTAACAAACGGTAATCCAGAAGTAGCTGAAGAAGGCAAAGGCTACAAAACATATTACAAAAAAGATTTCGAAAAATTAGCCATCATGAAACACAAGGCCTGTGGTTCATTGGGCACAGGTAAATTCCCTTCAAACGGAACACCAAAAATGATTGTCATCCCAGTCATCTTCCAGGATATGGTCGGCGGCAAAGATGAATACACAACCGAGGAAATCGACTTATTGAAGAAGGCATTCTTCGGTACAGCAGAAGAAACAAGCTGGCAGTCATTGAAGTCATACTACTACAGCAGTTCCTATGGAAACCTCGATATCGGAGGTGAAGTATCTGATGAGCAGTATGTCTGCAAATACACTCAGGACCAGGCCGAGAACATCGGAGCGGCAACAATCGTAAAAGAAGCTGCAAACTGGTATATCAACAAAAAAGGCTTATCCACAAAGGATTATGACTATGACGGCGACGGATATGTCGATGGCGTCAACATCATCTACAAGACAACAAAGCAGAATAAGTCAGACGGCGGTAAAGACTTCTGGTGGAACTACACCTCAGTCTGTGGATCAGCTCCAAACGTCGCAAAGCCAACAGTCCAGCGTTATTTCTGGAGCTTATATAGCTTCGTCAATACCCGCTACTACCCAAACCCATCTATTGATGCACATACACTTGTTCATGAAAATGGACACTTGATCGGTTTAAATGACTACTACTCATATGATACCGATGCACAGGGCGCTAAGTCAGGTGCTCCAGCAGGTTGTGCAGACATGATGGACATGAACGTCGGAGACCACAACGGATACTCCAAGATGCTCTACAACTGGTTACGTGAAGACAAGAACAGCAAAGGCCTTAACGTCATGAACGTCGATGGTTCAAGCGACAACTTCACAATCCACCTCAACTCATACACAGACGAAGGTGACATGATCGTTGTTAGAAACACAACAGAAGATCCATGGAACAAGACTCCATATGACGAATACCTCGTTCTCGAATACTACACACCAACAGGCGTAAATGCAGGAGACTGCAACGGCTATGGCGAATGGACAGAGAACATGAGCAACACATCTGCAAACTGTGGACCATATAAGAACGCAGGATTACAGGTCTTCCACGTCGACGCAAGAATGGCTGTTCAGACCGGAACACATTCAAACGGAAACGTCACAAGAGGCAACTACGAATACTTCGATCCAATCCTCACTGCAGATGACCCAATCCCAGAAACAGACACATTCAACGAAGATGGAACTTGGATGGGCGCACCAATCTGGTTATCAGACAACACCCCTTCAAGATCTGCATACATCAATGAGAATGGCAAGGTTTCAGTCGATGGAAACATCCGCGAAATCAGCGCAATCCTCTCATCAGGCGTCGATGGTTTAACAAGCACATCTTATTACAACCTCTTCGGTGTCCAGTCCAACCTCTTTGGAACAAAGGAATGGGCAGAAAAGCACGACTACAGCTACATGCAGGGTTCAAATACATACTCCAACTACAGAGTCAGAGACTTCTTCAAGCACGGAGATGATGACATGGTTTGGAACGATGGATCAAAGTTCAACTGGACAATCTCAGTCGAATCACAGGACGAGAATGGATGCACACTCCACTTCGTCAACAATGCCGCTATCAAATAATCGAAATTTGATATATCGGTAAATAATTATTTAAATTAGGTAATTTCTTCGGTATCGTAATTAACCGAAAGTTATGAAAGGAACAAAATATGAAAAAGAATAACATTTATGTCCTTGCTCTTACCGCACTCCTCGGATTAGGAACAATCACAACAGTAGCTTCTTGCGGCGGACCTTCTATGGGTTCAACTGAAGCTACAGGCATCAAATTCTCAAGAGATGCAGTCACTGAAATCGAAGTTGGCGAAACAATCGACTTAGCTAAATTCGTCACAGTCGCTCCAGAAGATGCAAAATGGAGAGTTGAGGCTAAAACAAGCAACATCAAAGTCAAAGGCACAAAGATCACAGGTACAGCTCCTGGCGCATTCAAGGTCACAATCTTTGCTGGTGTTACAGAACTCCCAAAGAACTACTCAGGCGTTGTCATCTCCCACAACTTAGCAAAGCTTAAGAAGGCTATGACAGAAGTCGAAAAGGGCAACTACACAGCAGTCTTAGCAGACGGCGAAGAACTCTTATCAATCGCATGGCATGACCAGGACTACTTCGGATTCCTTACATTCGATGACACAAATACACCATTCCTCTCTGGTTTATTCAACACAGCAGCAGGACACGTCGCTGAATATGAAATCACAGGCGCATGGGAAATCGATGACGACTTCCTCCCAGTCGATGGAACATTCAACGTCCTCCCAGGACTCAACCCATCATTAGACCTCTTCGTCTTAGGTGGCGGCTTCGAGTTAACAGGCGAAGAATTCGCAGATGATGAAGATACTCCAGAATTAATCATGGACGTCGATTACTTCGACAAACTCGCTCCAATATGGTGCGGCGTTGATTCAGAGAGCATCGAGAACGGTCTTAAGACAACAATCTCAGCATTATATGCATCATATGATGAAACTGCTAACGAAGTTAAGATCGCAATTGCATCAAAGACAAAAGACATCTGCACACTTACACTCACAAACATCGGCACAACAAAACTTGCTCCAGTAGAAAAGTTCATTGCTGATAAGAAGGAACCAGAGCAGCTCGCATTCGAAGGCTTCAACTCATTAATGACAGAAGCTATCGAGAAGAAGAACTACTCACTCAACGGCACAATCGAAATCGGTTACTACGACAAGACAAATGTCTGGCACGCAACAGATAACAAGACCGTCTTAGCAGACGTCTATGAGAACTGGGGCGAAATGGAACCAGCTTCATATGAGTGCAAAGTCGATGACGAAACATACTACTCAAAAGACTTAGCAACAAACGCAATCTCTGGCTACACAAAGAAAGATGACACATTCTACTATGTCGATGGCACAATCTCAGATGAAGAAGCGGGAACATATACATGGGAAGCAGAAGCTTCAACAAGCGATGTTGTCACATCAATCTGGGTCAACAACTTATCAATGAATCAGCAGGGATATACATCACACGCTGCATTCGCTATCGGCGATTACACAGAAGAGATGCTCGCATCTATCAACTGGTCAAGCGTCACAGCAGACAAGTCAGGCAACATCGTTGCAACAGCTACCCCTTATGGAGATGAGGGCCACGCATTAGCACTTGGTATGGCATTAATCCCACAGATCGGAAACGGCTATGCATGGATGATGAGCACATTAAGCTCTTCAGCATACCCATCAGCACACTGGTATGACTTCTTCGATACACAGGAATATGTCTACAACCCAACAGAAAAGACAATCACAATCAACACAACACTTGATGGATTATCAGCAGTTGGAAACCAGTACTATGGTGTCCGCTTCATCGTTGAAATCGGAAACGTTGGAACAACAACATTACCTGAATTCTTCCCAAGCGCAGCATTCGTTGCTTAATCAATTCTAGTAAAAGTGAGCCTGGCGAAAGCTGGGCTTTTCTTTATAAGAAAAAGGCCTGATTACTCAGACCTTAATTTTATTTTTTGAGTTCGCTTAAGCGACGCTGAAGTTCTCTGATTCCCCATCCAAGTTTACGTCTATCACTCTCTTTGAGAGCACGCGCCTTAACAAGCTGCGCCTCAAGAGCTTTAATCTTGGATTCAACCGGATAATTAGGATTGTTTGCGTTGCATTTGAGAACTTTCTCTGAAGCAAGAGCGTCTTCGAGTTCTTTAGAATGCTTCTCCGCTTTAGGCTCTTCAACCTTTTCTTCAACCGGCTTTTCCGCTGGTTTTGGCGATTCTAGAGGCGTTTCATCTTTTTTCTTAGGAGCAGCCTGTTTTTTCTTTTTAACTGGCTTTGGCTCTTCTTTTTTAGATTCATCAACTTTAGGTGCTTCCACAGTTTTGACTTCTTCTTTTACAGGAGATGTTTCAACCGTTTTAACTTCCTGGATAGCCTTATCTTTCTTAGGCTCTACTTTTATTTGTTTAGCCTCTTTTTTCTGAGCTTCAACCTTGTTCAATGTAGCCTTGTAGTCCTTTTCAGTTTTCTCGACCTTAATGATAACTGTGTTGAATCTCAGTTCATGGCAGGTTCCAACCTTATCAAAGTTGATCTTGTCTAATCTAGACTGTAATTCTTCGATTGTGATGTTAGCCTCACCATGCACCTCACGCACATAATCGATATCTTTTTTATGAGGAATGATTGAACTATTTGTGCATGCCTTCATAGCCGCTTCGAATGGGTTTAACCCGAACTCGAACCATGCCTTTGGCTCTGGCTTTGCCTTTTTAGGTGCTTTTTGCGCTTGTTTTACTTCCTCTTTCTTCTTTGCTTCTACTGGCTTCTTATCAGCGTTGGCACTCAATTTTTTGAGGGTTTCGCTGAGTTTTTGACCATCATAAGCAAGATTTAGTGAGGAAATATCTTTCTTATTCTCTTTATTAATGAGAGCAAGCTGATTATTGATATCTGAAATTTTTCTATCTGCTGGATAGTTTGGGTTCGATATATTAGCGCTGATGCGTTTGTCGTTCGACTGTATGGCCATTAACGACTCGGTTAGTTTAGGAGCAGCCTTAATCTCCTTTACGTCCTTTGGAGCAGGTAGTTGTTTCCTCTCCTTAGATGCTGTCAACAGTTTAGGTGCGTTAACTGCACCGATCTTCCTTGAATTTGGTTTATATCCGTTCTCGCCTGGATTCTCCTCGAGATCACCATCTCTATTGATTCGGTCAATAATGATATATCTACCTCTAGTTGATTCCATGTCATTCATGCTGCGGAGTTCCCTAGCAAGTGTCTTATCCTGTGTGATAACAAGGATTTTGTTCTTAATTCTTAAATCTGAGACAATCGTGAATAAGGCGTGATCGACGAACCCATCATCAGATTTGGACTTCCAAATGCTGAATGTTCGTCCGAATAATTTTCTCTTATCGTGATTGATGATTTTCAAAGCGCGAAGTGCCGATACTCGCAAATCAGGTTTTTCTCTATTTGCGGAATGTTTCTTCAGTTCATCAAGGACTTCGCCAAGAATTACGACTTCTAAGTCACCTTTCCAATAGCTTCTAGATTTAACGAGTAAATCCATGAATGCCGGAAACGAATCTTCCATCAAGGAACAAGTGTCCACGAATACATAGTTGAAGATCAATAAGTTCTTCGCAAGATTCGAGGGTTTTGTTTCCTCTATGTACATGTAATTTCACATACCTCCTTACGGCCGATATTGTACACATAAACTCAAGATTTTGCGAATTATTGTCTTATAAAACCGCTAACAAAAATTTTTTTGTTAATCTTTTTCTTTAAATATTCATTTATTAATGCAAAATATGTACGAATTAACGTTACGTTAAGTAAGAAGGAGTTTTTTATGAAAAGAAAACCTTTATTAGTGTTAGCTTCTATCATCGGAGCGGGAGCAATTGTTGCCTGCGGTCCTAAAATAACATCAGAATCTTCAGTTGAAGAATTGACATCAGAGACAACAAGCGAAACTGTCATCACAAGTGAAAAAGAATCCTCAAAGGAAGAAACATCAGCCACAAGCGAGGCCCCAGTTACTTCCGAAATCGTTTCATCAAGCGAACAGAAACCATCTTCTAGCGAACAGAAATCTTCGTCTAGCGAAGAAAAGTCCTCTTCTAGCAATGTTGAGTCATCTTCAAGTTCCTCTGTTGCCCCAGTCGTTAAGACAGTGCAAGCTCGTGTAGTAGATGAGCATAATTTATTCGTTGGCAACCCAACAATGTCCGTTGATGGCGGAGAATATGAGGAAGTTTTAAAAGGAAGCGATGGTTACTACACCTTCGTCATCGGGGCTCAAATCCGTATGGCAATGGCTGACAACGGCTTCTTCATCGCATCCGGCGCAACAATCAACGGAACAAACTACAAAATCAACGCTAAAGGTAATATCAACTTTGTTGCTGAAGAAAATATGAGTGCCACAAGTGGTGACACCACGATGGAAATCGTCGCAACCTGGGAAGATACCACTCCAACCGAAAAAGAATACAAAATCCAAGTCGATAACTCCTCACATATCGCACTACATGTCTATAACGACACAAAGAAAGTCGAAATAGATACATGCGACATGGATGACATTGTCTATGTTAAAGCGGAGGCAACCGATGGATACATCGTTAAACAATTGTCTGGATACACTCTCACAGATGTAACTTCTGGCGCAAAGAGAACGATTGAATTCAAATACATTGAATCCGAAGACTTATATCAGTTCAAATGCCCATTCTCTTCAGATAAACTCGTCAGATTATCCGTAACCGAAATTGATGGTTCTGCGTTTGCTGATAGCGATTTATTAGGCAAATACGCAGTCATTAGAACTTACAATTTCAATGGAACAGGAACATACGCTAATAGCATATCTGATTTCTCAATCGACATCGACGCATCTGGTAAGTTTGATTATTCATCCTCAAGATCCGGCGTCACATCCACCATACTTTATTTGCAGGAAGAAACTGACGGTGTCATCAAGGCATTGAACGGAACCTCAACCGTTGATATGTATAAAGGCAACAACATTCTTGTTTATGGCAACAACGCAACAACAATCGCTACCGCGTTCCAAAATGGAGCAAACGACATTACAGTTGCCTTCAAGATTAAAGATGGCACCAAGGCAGAAGACTACACTTTGGTGAATGAAATATTCACTATTGGATCGGTATCTTATGGATCATTTAACATCTATCTTGGAGATACGCTCCACGCATCTTGCTACATAACAAGTGACGGAAATAAGATCATCACTGACACGAATGTTGTCATGCACAATGGTGTTAACATTCAGGACAACAATGCGGTTTACGATGTCTACAAGGGCGAAGATAAACTTGTTTCAGTTGGATATGTTGATGGGGGTGGAAAAGGCAATAGATCAATAATCACTTCTTTTGCGAACAAGTACACAAATGACGAACACACATTATTATTCACTTCAAATGAAACGGCTCTCTTTGACGAAGATGAGTACAAAGTAACAGTCGAAACTGACTCACTAAAACTGACCTCGCCTTCTAGAATTGTTGTCATCCAGCTTAAGGCGGACATGAAATTCGTCGTGGTAAGCAACGAAGAAATAGTAAGGAACTCGCTCGATATTGCAGGCAAGGTATTCGAAGGTTCTTATTCCGATGATGGAAGCCCTGTAAAAGCGCAGATCATATTCGGCGATTCAAACGATAACATCACAGGGAAAATCGTCGGCATGGATTACTTCAAATATTATTGGGATTTCACCGCTACATTCGACGAGAAAACTAACACATTAAACGCAACCCTAGTCGAAAGAGGTTATTGGGGCAAACCAGCAAACACAGCTCCAGAAATCGGAAAGCAGTTCGTAATGTATTTGGAAGACGGAAAGATCACCTTCAAGGATCACTGGGTAAATAATAACGCTTACAACTTCAAGGGAAGCGTCTTCACCTGTGCTGACTTCAAACTTTAATACACACATGTGGTAAAGAGGTCTAATAAGGCCTCTTTTCTTATGAATTTACTTGCAAACACACAATAATTGTTCCATAAATTATATTTATTCAATAAATATTGGATAAAATATACGGTCCAAGCAAATCAATAATTGGATTTTAGATAGATAGCAAAGGAACCTAAGGAGGTTCAAATATGACGAAATCATTAAAGAAAATGATGCTTCCACTGCTGACATTATCACTATTAACTGTCAGTTGCGGAACAAAACCTAATCACTCGGATGATCCATGGGTTGAAGAAAGCTATGTAACGCTCTCAACAACGGAAAAAACATCGGGAAATCTTGGTGGCTACATGATTGAGATCAGCACCGACGCATTCCTTGAAGCGGGAAGCGAATATCCTTGCACATTCTCAACAAGCTTAGCCGACACAACAATCGATGTAAAAAGCTCTAGACCTGAAAGCGCAACAATTGAGATGACTGGAAAGAACTCATTCAAAGTCATCACCCATAAAGCTGGCGATTCTATCCTAACCATCTATGATTCTGACGGACTGATCGCATTCAATAAGGTTATGCACGTCAGAACCCCTTATTCCGCAGAGAATATCATGAAGGCAGTTGCCCGCTACGATATCTACACATCAACCGGAATATACGGCAACTACAGATTCGTGGTAACCGATGTCTACAAAACGTATTCAACAGGGGTTGTCTCAGGCGGAGAACACGGAGGCAAAACAGGAAAATCTGTATTTGACCTAGAATACGTAGGGGTTGAAGAAGGTGGTGCGTTTGATGGCCACTTCTACCTCTTCTCATGTAATGTCGATAAAACTCAGTCGGATTTATCAGACGACATCAAAGAAGTCTACGTTAGCAAGTGCGCTGATAGAATCTATATCTACTACGCAGAAAAAGGCGTTAGCGACAATTACTATTTACTGGAATTATTTCAGCCAGCAGAACTCAAGGAGGCAATGTAAATGAAAAAGAAATCATTATTGGTCTTAAGCGGAATCCTCGTACTCGGATTACTCGGCGCATGCGGACCAAAAGGCGATAAGTCTTCACACGGCGGAGATAACACAAGCCACGTAGGAGAATCACAAGAATCACAGGCAGCTGAGAAATACAAAATCATCGTTGCTAATTTACCAGACGGAATCACATACACCATTGATAAAACTGAGGCAGAAGTCGATGAGGAAGTCACATTCACACTCACAAGTGTTGCTGAAGCATTCACAATCAAGGCAGTCTTGGTAAACAACAGCCCAATCGAAGGAACAAACAACGTTTATAAGTTCAAAATGCCATTTGGTGGCGCAAGAATCTCCGTTAACTACACAATTTCCGGTGATATCACAATCGAAGGCGAAGGTTTTGCATGCAGCTTAACCGAAGGCGCTGATGGAATATTCAGAGGAACAGCAAAGGTTTCAAGCTCTTTACAGGTAGCCAAATTCAACTTAATGGTCCAGGGACAGAAACAGGATTACTACAAGTGCTATGACTATGTTAATTCATTTGGCAACATTCAGTGGCCAGGCGCTGCCGAATATGGCTTCGCCGTTGCAACAGGATGCACATATGAATTCAGATATAATCCAGCGGCTGAAGTCCCATTCTCAGTTGTAAGAACCAGCGTTGATGTTTTACCAACAGACCCAGACTCTTTATATAGACTTTTCTCTGGTGATGCAGGTTCTGGAATGCGTGATGAAACATGCAACCCTCTCAACCTCAAAAACTCAACCTACTCAGTCACTGATAGCAGCGGAGATGAGTTCTTGAATTACACATATAACTACAAGAAATACGAGAACAACACCTCATTAGCAACAATTGAAGACCTTCAGAACGAGGAAACCTACTACACATATAAACAAGCAGACCTCGAAAAAGACGTCTTCACAGTCGTTGACACATATCCAAACTCACTTGGAAACAACGATTACTTCAAGTATTTAAGAAATCCTGCAGGCAAAGACGAATACTCATACCGCTGCGACTTACAGAAAGATGAAATAATCCGTGACGGAAAATGGTTCGACGAATCTAGATACCTCACAAGCGAAAGATACGGCATCAGAAACGTCAACTGGTCAGCGCACGCTGGAAACGCTTTAGAGCAGGAAATAAAGTGGGCTTATAGAGTCGACTCCACCACTGCCGTGATCAACGCAGCAAGCTATGTCGACTATCAGGTTGTCTCAACCCCATTGGCTGATGGTGCTTTCAACGTCAAAGTTAATTCTGTTATTGAAAATAACCGTTCAGGCACAGGTAACGAAACCGAGGAGCACGACGGAAAGATCTATGAGATTGACCTCAATTTCAACAAAGAAGGCAATGTCACTGGCATGAACTACAAGTACACCTCTTATCCAAAGGCTAAGTGGGATTTCACAACTCATCAGCCAACTGCAAAAGTCGGTGTTACAACCAAGATCACATACACAGCAGAATACGGTAATCCAAACTCAGGAAAGCCAACATTCGACGTCGATAAATACTTCATCTCATCAATCAACGACATAACATTCTCAAATGATGCAGCAGGCGGAGATGACCATGTCGGATTTGGAGACTATGTCTCAATCCACACAGTTGAAGGCGGCGATTCAAAAGCATTAAAGAACTTCAGCTATGCCCCATCAACCGCATTAGATGCATGGCAGTATGAAGTTGTCGGAGATTCTGAAAACCTCTTAGACTTCACCTATACAAAAGGCGTTGCTGCAAAGGTTGGTGAAACAAACGTCAACATCACAAACCAGACCCAGAACAGCGGTGTCAAATACAACAAGAAGCTCACAATCGGATACTGCAAATCAATCGCTCAGTTCTACTTCATCGGAACAGCTAGAGCAGATGAATGTGAAATCTTATCAGGCTCAACAGACTCATTCACAGTCAAGGCTACAGCTGTTTCTGGATATAACTCAGTAATCGTTCCTGTTGTCTACACTCCAAAAGCATATGTCAAAAAGACGGTCAAAGATGAATTTGATGAAACCAAGGTCGTTAACGAAGCTACCGATTTAATCGAATTCTTAAGAACAGACGAAACTCTTACAATCAAGGCTAAGGCTGGAGTGACAGAGAAGACAACAGTCTACATTGCAATGCAGTCAGATTATTATGCAGAGAACAAATCCACCACAGTTTTGACATGCGTTATCTGCCCTAACACATTCGATGACGCTAGAGTCGCTAACACAACATGGAGAACAGCTCCTGGATATTTCGTTGATAAAGAGAACAACCCATTGCAGGATTACATCCAGATCGACTTCAAAGATGCAACAGGCACAATCAAAGATTGCCAGTATGACACAAAAGGCACTCTCCAGTACACAGACGCATACACATTCGAATATAGCCAAGACCTCATCGGTAGAATCACCGCAAAGATCACCAACGTTGACCTCAAGTCATACAAACTCAAAGCGGATTTCAACAAATACAATTGGAATCTTATGATCGAACCATCTGAAGGAAGAATTGGCTTAGCACTTCTTTACACATACAAAGACTTCAGTGTTGATGATGCCGGTGCTGTATTTGGCGACTGGGGTGTCTCGGGCGATGAAGAGTATGGATATGAGTACGAATGCACACTCATGGAAGCACTCGACAAGATTAAATAACAATGAAACATGCTCAAACATTAAAAAACCTATCTTTGTTCCTTATCTCCATGTCCACTTTAAGTGGATGTGGATCCGCTAAGGAAACTATCCCAGAATCTCTTTTCGAAGCGGTTGATTTAATGACATCGACAAAGAACTACACTCTCAATCAGATTGCAGATGGTGATGTCATAAAACGTTACGTCGTTTCCGAAAGGGCAATTGGATGCTATGACAAGCACAATCTTGACAGCATGGATATCTACCTTGTTTCAGGAAAGGGGATGTACAACGTCAGATTCGAAGATACATACCGCAAAAGTGAGTATATTCTCGATTCCGAAGGCAAATTCATAACAGATCTCTGGAATAACGAGATTATCAACACTCTTTACGGCATCGACACAAATGAGGTCGTTTTCGATAAAGGCGCAAAAGAGCTAACGATCAAGAACAGGGATTTCAAACTCGGATTCCTCGGATTGGTCGGAATGGCAAGCACAAGCTATGCCGATGTTGAGTACATCAAAGCGAGCTTTGAAGGAACTTTGAACTTTGAGGTTAAATTCTTCGACAAGAAGATGGTCTATAACTACGAGGCAACAAATTTCGGCTCCTCTACCATCGACTATGCCGAAAAACAGATCAGACAAAAATCAGGCGCATTCACACCTGATGAAGATCTCGCAAATATGCGCGCTTTGATTAGAGGCAGCAACTTCAAAATCAATTCATATGACGTCATTGAAGAGACCTTCTACGCCCAGGAGTGGTTAAACCCAAACTATTGGCTCACCACAAACGGAACATATGGATATGTTGCGATGAACCACGATGGCGATCCAACTAACGCCGAAGATAATGACGTTAAAGGGTGCTTCATGTTCCAGATACAAGACGGAAAACTCGGATTCTTCCCAAATCCGTTATCGGATGTAACAGATATCGCTGAGTTTATGAATTACCCTTCTAGGATGTCCACGCTCAACAACATGCAATATATCAACAAAGGCGACTACGAGTTGAAGAGCGATTACAAATATAACGGCGAGGTCTATTACGTCACCAATAAAACATATGTTTATGACATCTTAAACGCATTCTCGCTGAACCCTAGCAAATCTCCAGATGGATCAATCTTCCAAGTTGCTGAGCCTAAAGCAATCGTCATGGATATCGACATCGATCCTCTATATGAAATTGGAGACGATTCCTCTAAAGACACGACCATCACCTACATCTACGTATTCGAATACAACCACGATACATACGAGATGTATCTTCCGATGGTCGATTTCGGAGGAGTGAGCATCCCATCACTCGATAAATATCTAGAGACATTCAACAACGCGAAATAACGTCTTCATCCGAAGGCGTTTTTTCTTAAAACACCGTCTTTAAGCCATTTAAACAAAAAGGATTGCTTAGTAAGCGTGTTTAAGCATAAAGGGCCACATATAGACTATTTGGCCCATAAATCCCTAAAGGGATATATAAAGTTGCAATTAGAAATTATTGTTATAGACTAATACCACTATGAAAGACGTATCAGAAGCGGTAGGACAAAACATAGCAAACCTCCGCAAGGCCAGAAAACTCACTCAAGGACAACTCGCCGAAAGATTCAACTATACGGATAAGGCCATCTCCAAATGGGAGCATGGTGACGTTTGTCCTGACGTTAATACCCTTCAGGAGCTCGCTGACTTCTTTGGTGTCACCATGGATTACATGACTCATCACCATACAGAAGAATCTGTAATTGAGGAGCATTCAAAAGACCCATCTGCCGTAAGAAGAAATAGACTCATCAACACCGCGTTAGTCTCAGTCTTCTTCTGGACTCTTGCCGCAGTCGTCTTCAGCGCTGCACTTGTCCTATCAAAAGACACACCAATCAAAGATATGTTCGGCCTTGGGGATAATTCCAAATACCTTTATGCCTCAATCGGATTTGTTTGGGCTCTACCATTCACCTCATATACCGTCTTCTACTACAACTGGAGATGGGGAAAATACACAAGAAGGACACCGCTATCTCTAGTCGCATTATGGGCAACCGTAATCGCCATCTACGCAACAGTGTCAATGTCCGTAGAAAAAGGATGGGAACTTTGGTTTATATTGTTCCTTGGCATCCCATTAACGGTCGTATTTATATTCATCGGATTCAACAGAAGAAGAAAATACGCAGAAATTGAGTAAAAAGCAGGCTTTCATTACAAAAGCCCACTTTTGTTATACTCTGTTATACTTCAAGAATTTTGTTATACTTCGTTATACTTTTTTGGCGTATTTAAAACCCCTATCCAGTTTTTATTTAGGACAAGGGGTACATTTTTATGCGTTTGCGGCCGTGTCGAATTTATATGTCAAACCTTCGCCGTTAACACCAACAATGTATGAGATATTAGGCTTAACCTGCTGTCTCACGATGAGATTAGCAATATACGTTTCAACAGTGTCTTCTATATATCTCTTAAGTGGTCTAGCTCCAAAGTCGGGCGTATAAGCGTCCTGAATGACTTTTTCTTTTAAATCATCTGTAAAATTGAAGATGAAATATTGCTCGGCAAGTCTCATTTGAAGATCCTTGAGCATCTTATCCACAATTAACCTTTGGACTGAGCGATTAAGCGGATTGAAGTAGACTATTTCATCAATACGGTTCAAGAACTCTGGCTTAAACGCTTTGTGAAGCAAGGAATCGACCTTATCTTTCTCGCCGTTCAGCATGAATTCAGAACCCAGGTTCGATGTCATGATGATGATTGTGTTCTTGAAGTCGACGAGATGCCCTTGTGAATCAGTCAATCTACCCTCATCAAGAAGCTGGAGCAATAGATTGAACACTTCAGGGTCAGCCTTTTCAATTTCATCAAACAAGACGATTGAATACGGGTTACGCCTTACTTTTTCAGTTAACTGTCCGCCCTCTTCATATCCAACATATCCAGGCGCCGCTCCAATAAGTCTAGATACGGAATATTTCTCCATATATTCAGACATATCAATTCGAATGATGTTTGATTCATTATCAAACAAGGCTTCCGCCAAAGCTTTAGCGACCTCAGTCTTACCAACACCGGTTGGACCTAAGAACAAGAATGAACCAATTGGTTTGTTTGGATTCTTAATACCCGCTCTTTGACGGAGAATTGCATTTGAAACGAGAGAAATCGCTTCGTTTTGCCCGATTACACGTCTCTTTAACGTATCTTCAAGAGTTAAGACCTTCTCTCTATCCCCCTTTTCGATGCGGGACACAGGAATGCCCGTCATTCTTGCAACGATTTTTGCGATTGATTCCTCATCAACAACCTCATCAATAAGGCGCGCCTCACCTTCATCTTTATTGGAGATCTCTTTAATTTTTGCTTCCAGTTCAGGGATGGTCTGATATTGAAGTTTAGACGCTTTTTCATAGCTGCCGTTTCCAAAATATGTCTGAAGGTCCAACTTGGCTTTTTCTAGTTCGGTCTTTAAACGCTTAGCCTCGTTGATATCTTCTTTTTCTTTCTTCCACTTCTCGGTTAAAGAATCTCTATTGGTTTTAAGCCCTTCAAGTTCCTTATCAAGATCAAATAGCCTCATTTTAGATGCTTCGTCTTTCTCCTTTGCTAAAGCGATGCGTTCGATTTCAAGTTGTCTAATCTTACGCTCAACCTCATCGAGTTCAGTTGGCATTGATTCAACTTCAACCTTGATTCCTGCACACGCCTCATCGATTAAATCAATAGCTTTGTCTGGCAAGAATCTATTTGTGACATATCTATTTGATAATGTTGCAGCGGCAACGATTGCGTTATCGGTTATCTGGACACCATGATATGATTCAAACCTTTCTTTGAGCCCTCTTAAAATGGAGATTGTGTCAGAGACTGTAGGCTCGCCAATCATAACGGTCTGGAATCGACGTTCAAGTGCTCTATCTTTTTCGATATATTGTCTATATTCATTAAGAGTGGTTGCACCGATACAATCAATCTCACCTCTCGCAAGCATTGGTTTAAGCATGTTTGAGGCATCGAGAGCACCGCTTGTCCTTCCCGCTCCGACGATAAGGTGGATCTCATCGATGAAGAGGATGATCTTTCCGTCACTGTCCTTTATTTTTTTGAGTACGTTCTTTAAACGCTCCTCAAACTCACCCTGGTATTTAGCGCCAGCTATTAAAGCGCCCATATCTAGTTCATATATGGTTTTATCTTTTAACGTATTTGGGACATCGTTGTTGACGATTCTTTGGGCTAAGCCTTCAACGATGGCGGTTTTTCCAACACCAGGTTCACCGAGTAAAATAACGTTGTTTTTTGTTTTTCTAGCAAGAATCTGCACGACTTTACGAACTTCTTCATCTCTTCCAATAACTGGATCAATCTTGCCTGATTTACATGCTTCGTTAATATTTCTGCCGAACTTCTCTAGGATGTTCTCATCATTTTCATAATTCATTTGCATATGAGTTACCTCCTGTCATAACGACACCATCATTATAGTATCAATTTTAGCACTCGCAAGTACTGAGTGCTAATTTTGTTTCTTCCATCTTTGAGTCGTTGCTTAGTAAAGAAAGACGCTAAGCTCGTTGGTAAATATAGGACTGTAATTTAGAACGACCATACTTTTACCCGATCCCCCGTTTCTATTACGAATCCATCTCGCTTTATTTCTTCCCACTTGGATTAAGCCGATTCTGGATACCACAAATCAGGTACAACCATTTGAATATATTCTCGATAGTTGGAAATATGACTGATAGTTAAGTGACTGATTGGGGAAAGGTACATTTCATGGAATGATAGCCATATCCAAAAATTTAAAGTGTAGACATACTTATGTTTTATCAATTCCTATAGATCCTTTGGTAATGCAATACGTAACGTCATTTAAAGTAATTAGTATCATATAAAAATACCTCTCTCACCTAATAGGTAAAAAGAGGTATCAAAAGTTCGTATTTTTTCAAAAATTTCTTTAAATTAATCAAATATTTTGTAAACAAGATAAGAGTGGCATCAATCTGCATCAGTGGGTTGTGCCATCGTATATTTAGCAATTGGGATACCCAGGTTGAACATATTCGTTTGCTTCTAGTCTTCCGGATTATGGACAAATTTTCTGCAAATAATCATTTAGTCGTTTCAAACTTTCAATAAATATATATATTTCCCTGAGTGATTTTCTTCTTTGATTATCGCAAGATGCGGATATATTATTCCTATTAAAGCCAAATACTCAGAGTTTAGTCTTTTAATAAACTCTTCTTTTGTGAGACATTCTCCTGTTTTGTTAAAATGATCGACGATAAATACAACGGAATCCTGTTTCACATTTACATTTAAATATTTAACAATTTCATCCAAAGAACCGTGTAGAATTATTTTTTCTTTCTTAATAAGACATCCAGCATTGTGATCAAATCTATCGACACCTTTTTGCTTTCTTGATGTTAGTTCATAATACATTCTATCCTTTCTATCATCAAGAATGATAGAATCACAGAATTTCCTTATAATATCATCAGTATTCATACTCATCCTCCTCTTCATTTAACATCATCCAAAGCAACCATCCAAAATAATAGTGCCAATGCTTGAATTTAGGGTCGTCAGGATGAAAATGAGGGCCATGAGGACCGTTAAAATGCAATATCGGTTTTCGTTTTCCGCCTTTTAAAAAAGCCTTTTGCTTCGCTTCTTTTCTTGATTTGCATTTAATTCTAGGAGCAGCTTTCTTTCTCTGATATTCCATAATTGCAACATCATTACTAGTTCCATATGAAATAGAAGAGGTCGAAGTATTTCTGTCAAATAAACCATTCCACCAATGAGAAATATCATTCCATGCATTGGAAATATTATCACTAAAAGTATCCCACGTGACTTGCCATTCAAAAGGCACATCGAATGATATATTTTTAAATCCACCTTGAGAAGCAATAACAATGCCTGTTCCAATAACCAAGATAGCTAGTCCAGCTAACAAGTAATATATTGCAACACCACCTGCAATCAATTCTGTCGCAATGTGTCCGCTAGGATCATAATAATTTATAGGATCGTTATTACAGTACGCATAAAGGTTTAGACCGCTGATAGTTGTTGGATCAAGATAATCCACACTATCAGGACTTATGAATCTTCCTATCTCTGGATCATAATAACGTGAGGATAACCAGTAGAGGCCTGTCTCAACATCATAATAATATCCCCTGTATCTGAACGGATTTACGTTGCCGATGAAAGAACCGCTCGTGTTCACATTGCCTTCGCGATCACAGACAATATGTGAACCCCAAGCATCATACACATATATACAGACAATTACTCCCAATTGATTCATAAGGCCGGTTATGTCACCGGACGCATTCCTAATGTAGATGTAGTCGATTGTCCCGCCATAAGAGTCGATTGTCCTCATTGCACACGGCCCAAGAGAATCGTAAAAATACCTGATTCTACTGACAACGCCAAAAGCATCCGAAACGTCCTCACCAACCAGCTTATTGAAGAGATAATGGTATTGGTGGGTACGATTCATCGAGTCGACTTTCGTGATTCTACGTCCTCCGTAGTCGTAATAATAGCTAGAAGGACCCACACCAGAGAGAACGTTCCCGCGGACCCATCTGTAAGTCATCCCGTTTCTCGAAACCCTGTTACCGTAGTTGTCATAAGAATACGAATTGGCACCAAAAGACGACACTCTTCCGCATTCGTCATACGCTATTGCGTTGTCACCGAAATATGTCATATACCCGTTTTGGTCGTAAACATATGCTCTTGAAATTCCAAGTTTTGAGTTCGTTTCATGGATTATCCTGCCAAGCCCATCATATGAATAATGGCAGGAATACGTCCTCGTAACGCCGGAAGACGAATTGAGGAACGATGCCGTCCTAGACGACATCTTGCCTGATACGTATGAGTACGACTCCGAATAGGCTCCTGAGCCAAAATCGTACGAAGTTATCAATGACGGGTCATCCAAGGAATACTCAAATGAGTGATTGAGGCTCTCATCATAATTCGGATTCTTTATTGAGGACACCCTCATAAGCTGGTCCCTCTCGATATGCCAGCACGATACCGCAAGACGGTTGGCGGTTCCTGTCGCAATTGACGCTGCCCCCTCTTCACCAAGCGCATATGAATACGAATCTCCAGCCGGGAACCTCACCTCCGCCACACCGCCATCGTCTGCTGAAATGCGAATGTCGACGTCTCCATCGTTCATCCTGGTTAAGTGGTTGCTCTCATCGTGTTCGAAATTGATGGTTCTGCCAGAAATGCCATCGCATACGGAGCTAAGAAGTGCTCCATATTCGCTCGATGAATTGCCTGAGTAATGGAACTCTACCGTTCGAGACCCACAAAGGGCGATATCCTTCAGGTTGCCATATTCGTCAAATTCCTTCGTTATGTCCTCGCTTCTTGCGGTGTCACCCGTTCCGTTGTCAAAAACAGATGTCTGGATTAGATTTGCCGAAGTCATCGAGAAAACATCGCGATATGCTCCATCCCCCATGACTCCGACCTTGACTGAATTGGACTCGATATCCCTGCAGACCCTGAGTGATGAAACTCCGTCAGTATAATAGTTCGTCTTGTAGGAGGCAGATGGCCTGGAATACGAGTGAGACTCTGCAACTCGTTCACCATCTAGGAAATCGACAGACGTGATGTCGGTTCCATATGGATCATATCCATACTCAATTGCTGACATTATCGTTTCTTGACCATTCAAAGTTTCTCTGAGGAATGATGTTTTGGTCAAAAGCCCATTATTTTGTTCATACAAGCGGATTCTGGAGGCCGAACTCTCGCGAGAAAAGAATCTCCCATCTTGGTCCATTTCCGACTGATACAGTACAGCCGATCTCTCCGACCCATCATTCCACCTCGCAATTTTCTTTTTAAGCGTCCCGTCAAGGAAATATTCATACTCGATGGAGCCGCCTTTTTTGTTTACATATCTTGTAAGGCGCCTATTCGCATCATATTCGTATCTCTCCTCAACGTAACCATCTCCATCTCTCGACCTTACTAAAAATTCATATCCATTCTCTCTCAAGATCAAGTACTTCTTTGTATCCGCGTCCACAGATGTCGCTATGAACCAATCCCTGCCGTTCCCTATGGAAGAGTTTGTCACATCGCCATCCATGAATCCTAGATAATCATCCCCATCCGTACTCCCTGAGAGCATAGAATCCTCAAACGAGATAGGGAGGCCGCGCGAAAACCACAAGGTCCCGCCACCATTCCCTGAAAGGTGCCATGATATTATGGTCTCCATGAAATCAGATTCACTGAGCGCCCTATCACCCAACCGGAGATTGATTAATGTCGCCCCATATGTTTGCGACCAAAGGTTCAGTTCGGTTATTTCACGCCATTGGACTGGATTGTTGTGATTAGAGAAGAAGATTGTTTCTTTTCCTGTCGATCTGTCGAAATACAGATTTGCAAGTTGGCAACCAACAGGTTGTCCAAGTCCATTTCTCGAAGACACAACGACCGAGTTGAACGGAATCGGCTCTTCGTCGTTTAAGTCTCTCGACAACTCCACCTCAAAATACTGCCAGGTATTCACGGCGTATGAGTTAAGCTCGACAAATCCCGCAACGAGCCCAGAACCGCTTACGCCGATGACGGATTTTTCGTTGAAAGTACCTAACTTGGCCCACCCAGTGAGCTTAATATTTCTTTTCCCTCCAAGATCCGAAGATGATAGCCCGCTTGCTATAAAGCGATTCCCGCAAACGTAAATCGACCTCGATCCGTTAATTGAATCGCCAGAACCTCCGGTGTCCCCCAGCCATATGCCTGAATCCCTTCTAATGCTGTAATACTCATTTTGCGAATTAGCATCTTTTTCCAATATGGAAACAGGCATCCCTTTGTCATCGGACATGATGGAAAGAATCACGCCATTCTCATCTTCAACAAGAAGCTGAGAAAAAAGCACACGATCATGCAAATGATTATAATAAGCGCCCGCGAAGAACAGCCCGGTCCTCTCCTGGAACCCACCGTCGGCCATGTATCCTTTCCTCACGGAGGAGAACCTGTAGCCGTTTAGCGCGGTGTCGAACTCATATGTCAACCTGTATGCGTCCTTTGTCATACAGTCTACGAACCTGTTTATGAGGTTCCTGTCATTCACGCTGAACTGGTAGATTGTCCTTGATTGGCCAGAGGCCTCCTCCTCGATAGAGGATATCTGCCCCGGCACACCCATTAGGGTGTAAAGCCTCGATAGCGATCCATCCTGATAGACTCTTATCCACCTGAGCCATCCAAACTGGTATGAGAATTTTATGTAAGTATCAGGATATCTTTGGTCATAGACGGTCCTGATGCCATCATCATTATAGGTAATGAGTTTCTCGTTCAAAGGATTCGCCCCACTCCTGATGGATGTCAGCCTTCCCTCATGGTCGAACGACATAGAGTCGCCTATTGGATTTGTTATTGTTTTGGAGTAGACGTCAAGCCTGAGCCTCAACCCGCATCCGTCATAATAGAAGCCGTCCTCGCTCTTAAAGAACCGCGTAACGTATCCGAGGTCATCTATATATTTATATGTTGAATCGCCTCTATCATCGACTCCATCCCGAATGAGGAATTGGTGAAGTGTCGTCCTAAAGCCCTTTGGGAGTCCCTTTATCAAATCGCTCTCCACCTCGGTCATACCCGAATTGTAGCAGATTGCCACTCCAAAAGAGGCCAGACCAGACCTAGCCGTTATCTCGGAGCATTCGAAGAATATGGAGCCGTCGGCTGTGTTAATTCCGGGATTGCCGCCATACTCCGAGGAAGAAAGGTTTACATCGATAAAATAGCCAGAGGTCGGGACGGTTCTAACTGTTATTGGCACACTTATGTCTAAATTGAAGGCAGAGACAACGACATTAGTATCACTGGTTCTGAGTGAGCCATTCGGGCTAATTGAGTAAAAAGGCACGACGCTATCCGATCCATCATTGTAATGAGCCAACACAACCATTCCATACGGCTCGAAATGATCGCCTTCAATATACGAGGTCTTATTTGGCAAAGAACTAAGCGATAAACTAACTACTTCAGACATATGTTTCCTCAACAATTATTTTAAACTCCAAAAAAAGCGGTTTAAACCGCTTTAATTGGTTATTTTTTCTCTTTCTTCTCTTTTGAACGCTTATCGTTGATTTCTTTCATTTCCTTTTCGGTGATGAGTTTGCAATTGTGTTCATTTGCCCAATCAACGCATCCGTTTAAGACAAGCTTCAAGAAAGGCCTTGGGACCTTAACGAGCATTGCGAGTGCATCATCTGTGAACTTAACGTCTGTCTGTAATCTATCAGCAGCGTATCTGACTGATGCAACATCCACTCCTCTATCAGGAATTCCGATAGCGATTGGCTTCTGATAGTCTGAACACCAGAAGTTCTTCGAATCTCTATAACCCCAGTTTGTTGGGATTGGCATAAAGTTCTTTCTTGTGACTCCGTTAGCAATTGCATCCCAATACTTTTCCTGCATAAGGATGTGATCGATTTTTAAGATGAAGTGAGCACCAAACTTAGATGTAATACCGTTAAAGTTGTGATATGGTCCTGGATACTCTTCCTGGATTTTATCATCCTGAGCATTATCGAGTTCCTTGACCCAAGTGCACTCAAATACCTGACATGCTTCTTTAAGCATTTCTGGGTAATCACCTTCTGGGTCTAATTCCTTAGAAAGGGTTGGGACTGATGTGAACTTGAAGTCTTTCATCTTCTCAGCTGGTGTATCTCCAGGGAATCCTAACTTAACGTGTTCAGTGAATGACTTCTTTGTGAATGGAAGGAAGTTGATTGTACATTTGCCATGTCTTAATAAACCTTGGCACGTATTTGATGAATTTCGGCACTCCAAAACCATTGCGTAATAGCCTTTGCCAGCAATGTAGTAAGGGAAGCAGAGAGAATAAGCGCCATAGCTTGTCATTGTCTTATCTTCGTTCTGCGTTCCGATTAAGCATAAAGGCATTGGGATGAACGATGATGACTGATAAAAGTTATCAAGCATTCTAACTTCTTTAAATCCTTTTTCCATTTGAAACTCCTATAGATTTTTGTTTGTTGGTTTTATTGTAGACTATTTTTGTCACTTTATCCCTAAATATTTATAAATATTCTCGATTTCTTTTAAAGTGTCGTTGTACCCATCGAGATACACGCCAAGCAACCTGTCTTCATTGGCCTCTAAACGAGGAATCCTAATGGGCTTGGATGGCTGAATCATAAAGACCTTTTGGTCCTCGTGCAATTTCTTAAGAGCATCACAGTCCTCGTTATAATCGATGACTGCCTTCTTCATCGCGGACACAAACGCCGGCCTTTTCTTGTATCTAATATCCCAAACCTTGTGTTTCTTCGTTGTGTCCCTTCTATAATTAGCGTCTCTAGTTCGAACGACGATTATCTTGTCAAAACCCTCTTCTAAGGCCTTTTTGTATGGTATTTTCACTGAACATCCGCCATCTAAGTACTTTTTACCGTTGATATCCACCATCGCAGATATCACCTGCATAGAACTCGAGGCTTGAATCGCCTTTTCTATTGATCCGCAATCTTTCTCGAAATATTCAGGCTCACCGGTATCGCAGTTTGTAGCAACAACCACATACCTGGTCCTAGGATCATCAAATCTAATTTGGTTAAAAGGCAATTCTTTCTTTAATGCATCGCTGAAAAAGAAATCCCATCCTGCTACACCCTTATTCTTAACGACAGTCTTGATGCCACCCATCCATCTTCTATCGTTCCTATGGCCAACACTTATCATCGCACCGCGCCCTATCGTGCCGGAAACATAGTTATAACCGGCCATAGAACCGGCGGAACATCCAATCGTGGTCTGCATCATGATTCCATGCTCCATAAGACAATCTAAAACACCGCATGTATACACTCCGCGCATTGCACCGCCCTCTAGGACAATACAGCCAGGAATGACTACATCAGGGGCTTCTCCATGATGGATCGTGTTTATAACTTTCTCAGAAACCTTCATAACTATTCCAAATATTTCTTTCTCAATTCTTCTCTAATAACTGGTGTAACCCCCAAAGCTTGCTCAAGGAATCCATCGAATGATCCATAGACCTCTTCCGCCCTATGGTATGTTTCATCTAGGAATGAGCTATCAGCAGACCAGAAAGCGGCAATGCCATCTTTCAGGATTTCATCAGTAACACCGTTTCTTTCAATAAATCTATTTACGATTCTTGCGGCATCTTCTTTGTTATACTCGTTGGTAAGGATGTAATCCTGATAAATGTCTTCACGAGATACTCCTAAAATTTCAAGGATTATTACTGTTGCGACTCCACATCTATCTTTACCTGCTGAGCAATGCCACAAAACCGCCTTACCTTCATGGTTTAACAATGTTTTTACGAAGTTTTTGTATCCGGTAATCGCAACTTCATTTGTCACAAAAGCCCTATATATCGACACCATGTGATTAATTCCTGCTCGTGGATCTTTTTGCATATCATCAAACACTTTCTCAATCGATTCATAGTCTCTAGCAACTCCTGCAACAGATTGTTTCTCGTCTAAGATTGGGAGCTCAAGGTACTTCATCCCGTCGCTTAATCGATCGGGCTGTCGAGTCTTTTCCGATGTCGTTCTAAAATCGATTACAACATCAACAAGAGAACTTAAAAATTCTATATCACTATCAGAAGTCTTATTAAGGTGACCGCTTCTAAGAAGCATGCCACTCCTGATGGTTCTTCCATCCTTGGTAATCATGCCGCCCAAATCTCTGGTGTTAGGCAAGCACTCTAATTCAATATGTTTTGACGTCTTATTCATTGCCTAAATTATAGAAAAAAGCCCTTTATTTCTAAAGGGCAATTAATCATTTACTAACGCATTAGCGCGGTATGTTGGGATTGGAATTATATTGGAGGCTTTCATATATCAATGTAAAAGACTCTTCATTTGAGAACGGAAGCACTTCTGTGCTTGTTAAAATAACCTTCTCATAATTAGCAATCGATAAAATAAAAAGCAGAAAAATCTGCTTAATATTTTGGCTTATTCTCCTGCGTATGATTTCTTAAGAATTTCAATCATATCAGCAACCATAGGGACTCTTGGATTTGCTGGTGAGCACTGGTCTTCATAAGCAAGGACTGCGATCTCTTCAATGTGATCGTTCCATTCCTTCTCATCGATTCCCATTCCCTTAAAGTTGGTTGATAAGCCGATGTCTTTTGCAAGGTCTTCGCAAGCCTTAGCAAGTGACTCAACGCCTTCAGCTGGAGTTGAAGCTGGGAGACCTAATAACTTAGCGATATCCTGATACTTCTTATCTGCGCAGTACTTGTTATACTTTGGCCAAACTGAGAGTTTCGTTGGGGTTTCACCGTTATATCTAATTACATAAGGGAGGAAGACTGAGCATGTATATCCATGAACTGTATGGAAGTATGCGCCTGTCTTATGCGCAAGTGAGTGTGTCATTCCTAAGAATGCGTTTGCGAATGCCATACCAGCAATTGTTGCTGCGTTATGAATCTTTTCTCTAGCTTCCAAGTCATTCTTTCCGTTGTGAACACATTTAGGAAGATACTCAAAGATGAGTTTGATTGCCTGGAGGGCTAAACCATCTGTAAAGTCATTAGCCATAACCGAGACATAAGCCTCAATCGCGTGTGTTAATACATCCATGCCTGTCATTGCGGTTGGCATTGGAGGGAGGTTTGTTGTGAACTCTGGATCCACAATTGCAACTGTTGGAGTTAAGGAATAATCAGTTAATGGATATTTCTTATTGTTCTTCTTATCTGAGATAACTGCGAATGGAGTAACTTCTGATCCCGTGCCAGATGTAGTTGGAATGCAGATGAGCTTTGTCTTTCTGCCTAATTCAGGATACTTGAATGCACGTTTGCGGATATCCATGAACTTCTGCTTGAGGTCATCGAAGTTTACCTCTGGATGTTCATAGAACAACCACATGCCTTTTGCGGCATCCATTACTGAACCACCGCCTAACGCGATGATTGTGTCAGGCTCGAAGGACTTCATTAATGAAGTGCCCTTTTTGACTGTCTCGATATCTGGATCTGGTTCAACATCGCAGAACAACTGGATTTCAACTGGATTTCTTCTTAAATTAAGCTGTTCAGTAATCTTATTTAAGAAACCGAACTTAACCATAGATGCATCCGTAACGATGAAGACCTTCTCAACATTGCGGCATGCCTGTAAATACTGAATTGAGTTTCTTTCGAAATAGATTTTGCTTGGAACTTTGAACCACTGCACTGTGTTTCTCCTCTTACCGACTTTCTTGACGTTTAATAAATTGACTGCTGAGACATTTCCTCCGATTGAGTTTCTACCATATGTGCCACAGCCTAATGTTAGTGATGGAAGGAATGAGTTATAGACGTTTCCGATTCCACCGAATGTGGATGGTGAGTTCCAGATGATACGCATAGCTTTGCATGCTTCGCCGAATTCATCCGCCATCTTCTGCTCTTTGCAATGAATTGCTGCTGAGTGGCCTAAACCGTTGAATTCAACCATCTGAGACGCTCTTTCAAAACCTTCTTTTTCATCTTTTACCTTAAAGAAGGCGAGTACTGGGGAGAGTTTCTCTCTTGATAAAGGTTCTGAAGGACCAACAACATCACATTCCGCTGCGATGATGGCGGTGTCTTTAGGGATGGAGAATCCAGCTTGTTCCGCAATCCACCAAGGATATTTACCAACGATATCAGGATTTAACCTAGCGTTCTCAACGCCTTCATCGCCTGCTGCCACACCGAACATATAGCGTGATAATTTGATTTTTTCCTCTTTGTTAACGAAATAGACTTTGAATCTCTTGAAGAGTTCCTTTGCTTCTTCATAGATTTCTTCATCAACAATGGTTGCCTGTTCTGAAGCGCAGATCATTCCGTTATCAAAGGATTTAGAGATGACAATATCATTAACTGCCTGCTCAACATCAGCAGATTTGTTTATGTAAGCAGGAACGTTTCCTGCTCCAACACCCATTGCTGGTTTACCACAGCTATAAGCTGCCTTAACCATCGCGTTTCCTCCTGTTGCGAGGATTGTTGCAACGCCTGGGTGGTTCATAAGAGCACCTGTGTGTTCCATTGTTCCGTTTTCAATCCACTGAATGCAGTTTTTTGGAGCTCCTGCTGCAACCGCTGCATCTAAGATGACCTGCGCGGCCATCTTTGAGCACTTAAATGCCGATGGATGGAATGAGAATATGATTGGGTTTCTTGTCTTAAGCGAGATCAAGCACTTGAAAATTACGGTTGAAGTTGGGTTTGTGACCGGTGTGATGCCTGCAATGACGCCAACTGGTTCTGCAATCTCTGTGATGCCTGTGACTGGATCACTTGAGATGACGCCAACTGTTTTAAGGTGTCTCATGTTGTTGACGACATATTCGCATGCGAAGAGATTCTTTGTTGCCTTATCTTCGAAGATTCCTCTTCCTGTTTCATCTATTGCCGCCTTAGCAAGCGTACCGTGATTATCCAGTCCTGCGACTGAACATTTTGCTACGATATAATCCACCGCTTCCTGGTCGAGCTTTAAGAACTCGTCGAGAGCGACGGCGGCTTTTTTAACTAATACATCCACATCTTCCTGTGGGGTTGTTGCTACTACTTTCTTTTCTGCCATAAATACTCCTTGTTATATTTTTGGTTAACTAATCGGTAATTTCTTACCAGTTAGTACAATACACAATCGATAATTTTTTATCAATAAATATTTACTGAAAGAATAAATGTATGTGCTTACATATCGAAATACCGATATTTCATAAGAAAAACGCAGGATTTTACGCCTGCGTATCTTTTTTATCTAAGTAAGTCATTGGGGAAACACTCTGTCTCACAGTGGAATTTAATCAAAAACATCGGTTGGTTGGCAGCATCTTGAAGTTCTCCTTTAAGATTGTAAATATCGCCTACATATATCTTTTGCCTTCCGGTGAATCTAGAGAACAATTCAAGCTCTCTATGTGAATCGAAATAGTTTCTGACCTGAACAATTACGGTCTTGGTTTCTTTATCGTAGCTTTGAACTACACCTAAGAAATCTTTTGTTGGAGTTGTGTAATCTCTAGAGAACAATTGTTCCTTGATTGTGACATCGCCCGCCAAGAAGCCGTGTGATGCAGGTCTATTCTCAGCTTGATAGAGATCATCTTTATACTGATTTAAGTTTGGTATAGAACCTAATGCATAGTACTCATCAATTGCTTTTCTATAGGCATTAACGACAGAGGCTATGTAGTTGCTTGATTTCATGCGACCCTCGATTTTTAGAGAAGTCACTCCAGCCTCAATCATGTCGGCTATGAAATCTATGGCGCACAAATCCTTGCCTGACATGGTGAATTTGTGATCATCGTCAGAGATTTCTTTTTCTCCTTCAAATAGACGATAATCCCATCTGCATGACTGAGCACATCCGCCTCTATTCGCATCTCTATTAGTCATGACATTTGAAAGCATGCATCTTCCAGAGAAAGAGGAACACATTCCCCCATGGATAAAGGCCTCGATATCAATGTTAGAATTCTTTCTGATGTTACGGATATCCTCCATGGAGCATTCTCTTCCAAGAACAACTCTATCTACACCCATTTCTTCAAAGAACTTAACGGCTTTGGAGTTTGTAACTGTCTGCTGAGTTGAGACATGCGCTTCCATTTTAGTGTGTTTTTTGACAAGGGTTAAAATCGTTGGAGATGAGGCGATTATCGCATCTACTCCACATTTATCTAAAGCAAGTAAATAATCCAAAAGGCCATCTAGATCACTCTCGTGCATAACGATGTTACACGTTACATGCACCTTTGCGTTGTGGGCGTGAGCGAATCCGCATCCTTCTTTAATATCTTCCAAAGTGAAGTTTGATGCACGGCTTCTTAGCGAGAATTGTTTTCCGCCGATAAAGACAGCATCGGCGCCGAACATAACAGCATATTTTAGCTTCTCAAGGTTGCCGGCTGGAGCTAAGAGTTCAATCTTCTTCATACGGTTTTCTCCTTGATATAAGCGGTGTCTCTATATGTAAATCCATCCTCTATTGCGAGGCCCAATTCATCGAGTTTTTGCTGTGATTCCTCAATATTTGCGGTGTTTTTGAAAATATTAACCACTTTTAGGGAGGTTTCTGCATCGATGGTCAATGTTTCAATATATGCGTATTTTAAGAAGGAAAGCTCATTCATGTGCTTGAGCAATGATAGATGATATTGTCTATAAACAAAGAAACCTTCATCGTTATGGAACATAGGTGTGTGATAGTCTCTCATGTACTCCACTAAAGATAGGTTTTCCTTACCGAATTCATATCCGGAATACTGTTTATAAATATCCGCCAATTTCCTCTTGGAATAAAACATAAGCTTTCTTCCAAACACCTGATAGAAAGCAGGAGCGTTTGTTTCTTTATACGATTCAATGACGGAATCTAAGGTGATTTCGTTGCTCATTGCAATTGCCTCGAATCCATATGAGTCATATAAGCCGAGCTCCATCTTGTTGCAAATCAATGTGTCTGGATCATAGATTATGTTTGATGTTATCCCGAGCTCTTTTGCTATTTGAAGCGCTCCAACATCGGAGACGAGAATCTTATAATCTCTATATTTCTCAATCGCTCTCTCAAGAGCATCGAGTTCCCTTTCAAGGAAAACTCTATTGATGGCAATTATTATATCCACCCCTTTTTTCTTGCAGAGGGTTATGGCTTCACTAACATTAAATGATTCGTCGTATACATATGAGAGATGCGGAATCATCAAAACGGCACAGTCGATTGAGTCGATGAGCGTTTCTAGTTCTTTGTTTTTGTATATTGAGACCGCAAATTTCATAAGTGCTGCTTAATAATACTACGGTGTATTTTGATATATCAAATAAAAGGACCCGGATAACCGAGTCCTAAACGACTAAAGTAAGAAGATGTTGTGTTTCTTGAGTTCTTCGGTCTCGTCTTCATTCCAGAGGGAAACCTGAACCTCACCTATATGTGCCTTCCTCAAGAAGAACATGCAAAGACGGGATTGCCCAATACCGCCACCGATGGATAATGGAAGCGTCTTATTCATGATGCCTTTACAGAAGGAGTTGGTGAGCTTTGGTTCCTCTCCCCTTTCCTTTAACTGCAAAGGAAGTGAATTTTCATCAACACGGATTCCCATTGAAGAGAGTTCTAGTCCCATCTTGTATAAATCAAACCAAACAAGAATGTCACCATTTAAATTCCAGTCATCATAGTCCGCTGCACGGCCATCGTGATACTTTCCATCTTTAAGCGGCCAACCGATCTGATAGATAAAGACAGCTTTCTTTTCTTCAGCGATGAGGTCTTCTCTCTCTTTTCTAGTTTTGTCTGGCCATCTTTCTTCTAGCTCACTTGTGGAGACAAATGAAATCTCATCTGGCAAGGCTGGAACGTAGGCAGGGTATTTCTCATAAACCTTTTGTTCAAGTTCCTTGAGCGATTTATAAATTGTTTTTACGGTATTGAACAAGAATTCGAGGTTTCTATCTTCTCTATTAATGACTTTTTCCCAGTCCCACTGGTCAACGTAACAACTGTGAATGAAATCCAAATCCTCATCACGTCTTATTGCGTTCATATCCGTATATAAACCAGTTCCTGGTTGGAACCCGTATTTTCCTAAAGCCATACGTTTCCATTTGGCGAGGGATTGAACTATTTCAGCGTTAACCCCCACCCCCTTAACATCAAAAGAAACAGGTCTTTCAACTCCGTTCAAATTATCATTTAAGCCAGTGATTGGGTCTATGAATAAAGGAGCCGTAACACGGGTTAAATTCATATTTTCGGTGAACGATTTCTGAAATGTGTCCTTAACGAACTTGATAGCTTTCTGTGTCTCGAATAGATCAAGGACGGATTCGTATTCGAGCTCATATGTACTCTTTCTCATAAAGTGCCTCCGAAAATATACTGAAAGTATCGGCGCACCGATTTAGATGTCAATAATTATGTTCTTAATTGTCTAATTTCTCTTCGATATAAGATTTGTTTTTCCTTTTCGCAATGATATCGATTGAGATAATACCGATGATTACAGAGGTGATACAGATGATCTCATTCATCATTCCGGTTGGATTTCCGTGTATCAGCTGATATACGAACCAAAAAGGGCAACAGAATAAGTTGATGAGTCTTATCTTAAATGGATCTGTGATAACAAACGAGAAGGTTGAGAGAATTAAGGCGAAGCATGGTAAGGCGGCCGTCCACCCATCACCCATGAAATAAGAAAGCACCCCGGCAGCAAAATAAGCAAAGCTCAAGATTGGAGCCCAGCACCAATGACGAGCCCAATCGCTCTTTTCTCCAAAAAGAAATATTATCGCCCTGGTAACGCTTATGACATTGAGAACCACTCCCGCTACAGCGTTAAGCAAAAGCATATTTATACACCAGGATGATGCTCCGCAAAGTTGGAAGATCAGGATTCCTTTTCTCGATTTTTGAAGGAAAGAGAATGACAAGAAAAACAGAGCGACTAGGCCTATTGCCTGTGATGCCCATTCAAGTGGGCCCCACGATGAGATGTCAAACGCTTCTTGAAGACTAACAAAAATCATAACGACGTATTTTATTAGGATAAGAGCGAATCTTAAAGAAAAACTCTCAAAATGAGCGCCTTATTCGGAAATTTTAAAATCAATTAATGAACTGCCACTTATCAAGTAGACAGTTAAAAATAATAAAAGAATAAAGTTAAATGGGCATGATGACCGTTCTTATTGGGTGTCATGCAATTAAAGTTGTAAATCAAAAGTTATTATAGATAACCCGCGTCCTTCGAGCATTACTCTGATTTGTGATCGCTCTACCATTTTTCCTGCAACAAGAAATCAACTACATGAATTACCTTGATTCCTTCAATTGTTTGCACATCGTTTCTATTTGTTGTAACGACGTATTTATGATTGAAATCCCTGATTTCCATTAGGTTTCCAACTTCTCTATCCGATTCATCAGGTAATTTAACAGTAGCTTGTATTTGAATTTCCTCGTCTCTTCTCTTTGCTATGAAATCAATTTCTTTTGAATTGTTTTTGCCAATATGAACTTCATAGCCTCTTCTTCTTAACTCAAGATAAATAACATTTTCTAAAATTGCATCGTCCATGCTTTTGTTATATCCAAACAGGGCATATCTAAATGATATGTCGGATAAGTAATACTTTTCTTGGGTCTTTAAGACGCTTTTGCCCTTTAAGTCGTATCGATTGCACTCGTAGATGATAAAGCATTCTTTTAGCCAATCTAGATAGTTGTATATAGTTTCCACAGATATCTCTCTGTGCTGACTCTTCATATAGTCGGATATTGAATTTGCGGAGAAGGTTTTACCCATATTATCCAATAGGAATTTTACTATTCTCCCGAATTTTTCCAAATCCTTAATTGGGTGGTTTGCTAAGATGTCCTTAGTGATTACCGAGTGGTAGATTCCTTCAACAACTTGATATGCTTGATCGTATTCTAAGTTTGAGTTAATGATTATTGGGAAACCGCCATATCTCACATATTCTTTGTACGCATCATCACTTGCAGGAATGTTTTTAAATTGCAAAAATTCTTTGAAGGATAAAGTGTAGACAGGAATTGAAACGTATCTTCCAGATAGATAAGTTGAGATTCGTTTTGATGTCAATTTCGAATTAGACCCAGTTACATAGATATCGACGTTGTATTTTTC